>JAEWZG010000093.1 GCA_023395435.1 Bacillota bacterium | reverse complement strand
ATACTCGGCGGTTTCTTCAGTCTGGAGAGTATACTCTCTGTTATAAATCTTTACCTTAACTTTGTTCATAATTTATAATCCCTCACTTTTAATATTCTTAATGCTCCTAGCATTTATTTACTTATATCTAATTATAATATATTTCTATACATAAAAAAAGAGTTTTTATAAAAAAAGTGATTTTTCTTATAATATTTAATATTCGACAGATATAAATAATAGTTTTATAAACGTTTTGTTGTCATAATAAACTATTAAATTATAATTAAAATTGTTATATTTTGTTTGAAAAAACAAAATTATCAAAAATAAGATAAAAATATTGACAAAATGCAATGTCGATATTATTATAATAGTATATAAAAAATATGGAGGCTATTATTATGAGTAAATTCTGTCCATCATGCGGTTCTTCAATTCCAGACGATACTGCTTTCTGCCCAAATTGTGGGACTCCAGCAAATGCTCCAGCACCAGTTGCAACTGCTCCATCACCAGTACAAGCTACTACTGCTCCAGCTAACACAGCCAAGCTAGGCAAAAACACATTAATTGCAATCGCTGCAATTGCTGTTGGCGTTATTCTTCTTATCATTTTATTTGCTAACATTTTGGGTGGCGGATACAAGAAATGTATTAAAGAATATTACAAAGGACTACAAACACAGACAAACTGCTACTATACCTCGGAAATCACCGAATACGGAAAAAACATTAAATACAAAGTTAAGTTCCAAGATAAAGAAAAGCTTGACAAAGACGACGTTAAAGACTTGGAAAAAGGATTAAAGAGTTCAAAGGGTAAGACTGTTAATATCAAGTCTGCTTATGAAATTGAATGTAATGTAACAATAAAAGGTAGCAAAGACAAAGATGATCAGGATATGATTTTTACAGTTGGAAAAATCGATGGAAAATGGTATATCCTTTCTAGCAAAGTCGACAAATAAACTACATAAAATAACCTGTCGATAAAGACAGGTTATTTTTTAGAAACTTCCTACTAATAATTTTCTGTTATCATTTAATAATCATTTAACTAATATACAACAAACATAACACAAATAAAGAATGGATATTATAAATCAGAAAATAATTAATATTCAAGAGCTATGCAATGTTAATATAAACAAAATGTAAATAGGAGAGAGAATCATGAGTAAAATTTGCCCTTCTTGTGGTAACACTTTAGATGACAATCAGAAGTTTTGTTCTGTTTGTGGTCAGAGCGTTCCGTCAGCCCCTGCTCAGCCAGTACAGACAGCTACTATGCCAACAGCACAACCACAACCAAATGTCTGCCCAAAATGTGGTGCAACAAATGCGCCTGGCACAAAATTCTGTGTTGCATGTGGTTTCAGTTTTGCACAACAGAAGCCTCAACAATTCCAACAGCCTGCATATCAGCAACCACAGCAGTTCCAGCAGCCACAACAATTCCAGCAGAATCCGATGCCTGCTCCTAAAAAATCTAAAAACGGTATGATTGTTGCGCTTATTCTTATTGCAGTAATCGTAATCGGAGGTGCTATCGCTGGCATCTGGTTTATGACAAGAGATAAGGATGAGGATGATGACGATTCATCGAGCAAGAAGAGCAGTAGTGTTGTTTCTTCAAGTGATGAAGGCAGCAGTGAAGAAGAAAGCAGTATAGAGGATAGCAGCGAAGAGGAAAGCAGCGAAGAGTCTTCAGAAGTTGTTAAGCCTTCAACAAATGAAAATGATCTTGACGAACATGGAATATTCACAGCATCAAAATTCAATAGAGGCTATCAGCTTCCTATTGCACAGATGATGTATGGTGTTCAGGTAAACAGCTACGACGAATTTATTAATGCTTATCCTGAATGTGTTAAAGCATACTATGATAAGAAGCTTTCTACAGCCGAACAGAAAAAGACATTTATCGACAATATCTATAAAAAATATGTTTCATCAGCTGGTGAGGGCTTTAAGATAAACTGTGAAACTGTTTCAGAAACAACATACAGCACTTCACTTGCAGAATCATATTGCAAACAGTATGGTGGAAGCGAAAAGGTCGAAGAAGCTTATAGAGTTTCATTCAAAGTTATCGTTTCGAACAATGGTCAGTCATCAAGCACAACAACATCTATAAGATGTTTTAAGATTGACGGAGAATGGTATGTGTTCGAATAACATATAATTCATGAAATACATAAACCCCCTTCTATAAAAGAAGGGGGTTTTTATTAGTTAGAATTATGTGTCGTTGTCGTTGTATCTGCCGGAGTTAAAAGCTGTACCGAAGATATAATCTTTGCATCATTTATTCCTACACTGATTATTGCATCATATGAGAACAAATAAATCTTATCACCGATATACATTCCTCTAATAAAATCAAATGAACTGTTTGATTTATGCGCCTCAACGTGTCCGATTTCAACAAAACCATCTGCATCTGTATATTTAAAAAGATAATATCTGTTGCAGAAATCAATTCCATCATAGAAGCTTACAGGAATACCTATAATATTTTTCTTTTCGTCAATTAAAAGAGCCTTATGGTCATTAAGTGCTTGAGAATACGCCTCCTGTAAATCTGTCCCGAGAGGTTTTGAAACAATCTCCTTGACAGTCCCCTTATCATCTTTTGCAAACATTGAAAGCTTTAAGCCAGTTTGAGTTCCATTCTTATCAGCATCAACGCCAAACCCAAGGAGCTTTCCGTCACCATAATTTATAAGATATGAGGAATATCCATTTATTTTAAGGGAATCAATAACCTTTGGTTTTTCCGGATTTGATAAATCAATTTTAAATAATGGATCTGTGCGCTCAAATGTTACAAGATAAAGCATTTCATTCTCAAATCTTGCCGACTGAATTGATTCGTTCTTTGCAAGATTTTCAATCTTTCCGATCTTTTTCATTTCCTTATCAAGTACATACACATTATTTGCGGTTTCATTCCTGTCAGTGCTTGTTGTTGCAATTCTGAAATAACTATCATATTCATCCATTGAGAACTGATCGTTTACTCCTCCGTTTACTTCGCCGTACCCATTATGTTCAACCTTACCCTTATCAATAGAAAACCTTGCTATGGATGTTTTTGTTTCGCTGTCATTCCAGCTAACACCCGCTATATAAAAATTATCCTTTGAACAATAAATTATTCCCTGATAGCCAAGAACCGCTTTTATGGAAACCAACATATCCTGTGAACTTATATCAAGTCCTGCTAAGATTGAATACTCTGTGCTTGTGCAATTTTGAGGAATGCATATGTCATCAGCCTCAATGTATTTGCTTTCACCATTTATACTATATGATGGGATGTATTTATCAATTTGCTTTGAATTCTCAATAGGTCCGCTGTTATAATTATAGTATGTTGTGGAGATATAAAGATTGTTTTCAATTAATCTTGAGGAAACATGCAAACCGTTCTGTTGATATGTTGAAATTACCTTTGGTTTTGTCTTATCGGTAATATCATAGATTTCAACAATAGTCTGATACTTGCTTTCCTCTGTATCTTCAATTAATGAAGTATCTTCATCATCGGTTTTATCAGGTGACTTTTTTAATACCTGCGAAATAAGTATTAGCTTATTATCTTTAAGGTACATTTCAAGTGGCTGTATATAATCTCTTTTTATTTCAGAAGCTAACGAAAGCTTTCCGTTATCAGACTTAATTATATAAAATCTATTAAAGCTGACATAATATATATAATTCCCATCAGTTTTTATTATGTCTGCCTCATCAACTCCTGCAACCTGTTGGTGTGTGGTAGAATAATCTTCTGAAGAGTTCAAGCCGCCCGATGAAGATGATCCCTTTGAAAGATCTTCACTTTTCTTGCCACCACCTAAAATTCCACTTAAAAAGTCCCCAAAACTGAATGTAGTCTTATTAGCATTAGCATTAATCTGCTTTATTGTATTGTATATGTCCGAGTAATTCTGCTGGCTTTTAAGCTCAGTTTTAAAAGCAAAGTTCTTGCCTTTTACAGTAGGGAACTCATTTTGGTTGAGCTTAAAGGCTGCTGTTATTCCTACTATAAGAACAGCTCCGGCTGCTATTGTTGCAAATATCTTCATCTTCTTTGATTTTGGTTTTACACTTGGAGTAATTTTCTTTAAACTCTCTTCTTGCTTAACCTTGTCTTGCTTTATATTTTTGCTGTCTTCAAGCATTTTTGCTATATTATCTGGTTTTAACCTTTCAGGAATTTCAATATCCTCAAACATTTCAAGATTTTTATTCTCTGCCATCATTACATCTCCTTTCTAATCAGAAATGAACTTCTTTCTGAGCTTTTCTCTTCCTCTTGAAAGATGGGAACGCACTGTTGCGGAATTAATTCCTGTTATTTCAGCAATTTCATCACTTTTATATCCGCATACTGCATTTAAAGAAAAGCAAAGCTTCTCGTTTTCATTTAGAAAATCAAGCTGCTCAATTATCTCAAGTTCATTATATTTGTTTTCATTATCAAGCTGCTGATCATTATCAGGCAACCGTACTCTGTTATTTATCAGACTTATATATTCGCCCTGTTTTCTTCTTATTTTTGTCATAAGTATTTTTATCATCCAGCTCTTAAAAGCATCAATATCCCTAAGCTTTGATATACCCTTAAAAGCATCAAGAACAGTATCACTTACAGCATCTGCTGCATCATCACTTTTCTTTAAATTACAAAGAGCAATATAATAAAGCTCCTTATATATATAAGAATAAAGCTCAGCAAAAGCAGTACTATCGCCGCTCCTTGCTCTTTTTACACATTCAGGAAAGTCAGTCATTAAACTTTTCACCTCACCAAGTCTTTATGCACAATATCCTCCTTCCATTAAAGAACTTTCAGAATATTAGTGCATAGTTTTTGCTGTTTTGTTGCAGTCATAAAATATTTTTATCTAATCCAAGTAACATTAAGAATTATAGCACAAAGTATACTTATTTTCAATTTCTCATGTTTTTTTAGTTTATGTCGAATAATAGGTTTATTTATGCTATTTTTTTACATTTAATTCATGAGATGAATTTTTTATTATACAAAATGAAATATATATTTTTTGGAAGTGTTGAAAACTTTAATACCTGAACTATATAAATCCCTTTGTTTTCAACACTTTTAACAGGATTTTTAACACTTTTCTTTGATTATACAGTTTGTAACATTGTTTTTTTCGTTTGTATGTTAAAAAATGTTGAAAACTTTGTTGAAATGTAGAATAACTTTTTTGTAGAATTTTTCATTCATAATTCGTCAATATGTACAAAAATAATTAATGACAAAGAATTTTACTACTTTTCCCTTGTAATAAAGATTGTGAAAAAATTGGCATTATTCTTCATTTTCTATTGACTTTATTTTGTTAAGGTTTTATAATTATTTCATACAACTTTTATTGTGGAGGGTTATAAATGAGCAGAGTATTTAATTTTAGTGCCGGTCCTGCAGTGCTTCCAGAAGAAGTATTGAAAATTGCAGCTGATGAGATGTTGGAGTATAAAACAACAGGTCAGTCTGTTATGGAAATGTCTCCCCGTTCAAAGGAATATGAAGCAATTATTAATGAATGTGAAAGCTTGCTTCGTGAAGTAATGTCAATACCTGATAACTATAAGGTTCTTTTCCTTCAGGGCGGAGCCTCCTCCCAATTTGCTATGATTCCATTGAATCTTATGAACAAATCAAAGAAGGCTGACTTCGTTCTTACTGGTCAATGGGCAAAGAAAGCTTATTCCGAAGCTCAGAAGTTCGGCGAATGTAAAGCAGTAGCTTCTTCAGCTGACAAGACATTTACATATATCCCAGAACTTGATAAGTCAACATTCACACCAGATGCTGATTATTTTCACATCTGTTTGAACAATACAATTTATGGAACAAGATTTGTTGATCTCCCTGATACAGGAAACGTTCCAATTGTTGCAGATTTATCATCATGCATTCTTTCAGAACCTATTGATGTTTCAAAATTTGGTCTTATCTATGCTGGTGCACAGAAGAACATGGGCCCTGCTGGTCTTACAGTAGTAATCATCCGTGAGGATCTTATCGGAAATGCACAGGATATCACTCCTACAATGTTCAACTATCAGACACACGCAGATAACGGTTCAATGTACAACACACCACCTACATATGGCATCTACATCTTGAAGCTCGTTCTTGACTGGATCAAGGCAAAGGGCGGACTTACAGCAATGAAGACTTTGAACGAAAAGAAAGCTGCTGTATTGTATGACTTCCTTGACAGCTCAAAGATGTTCAGTGCAACGGTAAGTGGCAAAGACCGTTCACTTATGAACATTCCTTTCGTAACAGGTAATGAAGACCTTGATAAGAAGTTCATTGCAGAAGCTAAAGCTGCTGGCTTTATCAATATTAAGGGACATCGTTCAGTTGGCGGAATGAGAGCTTCAATTTATAACGCTATGCCAATTGAAGGCGTTGAAAAACTCGTTGCTTTCATGAAAGCTTTTGAAGCTAACAACTAATTATCTTAGTTAATTATTATTCTTGATTTTATGGGCGAACAATGTTCGCCCAAAAATATATTATTTTGGGGGTTAAAACAATGTTTCAGATTCAGACTTTAAATAAAATTGCCGCTATTGGTACAGATAAGTTTTGTCCAAATATATATGAAATTGCAGACACTTTTGAAAATCCTACAGCTATTATGGTACGTTCTGCTTCAATGCACGATATGGAATTCGGCAGCAATCTTCTCGCAATCGCAAGAGCTGGTGCTGGTGTAAACAACATTCCTGTTGAAAAATGCATAGAGCAGGGAATATGTGTATTTAATACGCCTGGTGCTAATGCAAATGCTGTTAAGGAGCTTGTTCTTGCTGGACTTCTTCTTTCATCAAGAAAAGTTCCTGAAGCTATGATTTGGGCTAATGGTCTTAAGGGCAACGGTGACGCAGTTCCTAAGATGGTTGAAAAGGGAAAGGGACAGTTTGTCGGTCCTGAAATCCTTGGTAAGACTCTTGGTGTAGTCGGTCTTGGTGCTATTGGTGTTCTTGTGGCAAACGCAGCACTTTCACTTGGTATGAAGGTTATCGGTTATGACCCATTCCTTTCAGTAAAAGCTGCATGGGGTCTTTCACCATCTGTTAAGAACGCTGGCTCACTTGATGAACTTTATGCTGAAAGTGATTACTTAACACTTCATCTCCCTTACAATTCTGAAACAAAGGGAGCAATAAATGCCGAAAGCATTGCTAAAATGAAAGACGGCGTAAGAATCCTCAACTTTGCTCGTGGTGAACTTGTTAATAACAGTGACATTATTGATGCTCTTGAAACTGATAAGGTTGCTTGTTATGTAACTGACTTCCCAAGCGATGAAGTTATCGGTGTTAAGAATGTTGTTGCTATCCCACATCTTGGTGCTTCGACACCTGAATCAGAAGATAACTGTGCATATATGGCAGCTGTTCAGCTTATGGATTACATCGAAAACGGAAATATCAAAAATTCAGTAAATCTTCCTAACGCTGAAATGGCTAAATCAGGTGACAAAAGAATCTGCGTTATCCACAAGAACGTTCCTGCGATAATCACACAGATTACTGCTGCGGTTTCTGGACTTAACATTGAAAATATGATAAATCAATCAAAGAAAGAGTATGCTTATACTATGCTTGATGTTGACGGAACTGTTGATGTTGATATTATTGCAAAAATTGAAGCAATCAGCGGTGTTATTAAAGTACGTTGCATCTAATAAGCTAAGAAATTACTTAAAAATAAAAAAGCTACGTTTAAAACGTAGCTTTTTTATGTTATAATAAAGTATAGTGTTTTTAGATTTTGTATGCGAAGGGTTCAGGGGGCTTTACCCCTAAACTACTTTGTAATATTTATTTTTTGTCTGAACCCCAGTAACTTCTTTTTAGCATATGTATGCGAAGGGGTGGGGCGACCGCAAATAATCACTTTGTTTACTTTAATTCTTTATGTCATTTCTTGTCTTTATACAAGAAATGACGAAAGAAAATCAAGTCAAATCCTCAGACACGTTTCGCTATCGCTCAACAACTCGGATTTGACATTTGCACCCTGATACCGATTTTGAGTGACGGTCGCTCAATCAACCAGTAAAGCTTACTTTTCTTTTACTAATTTGCTCGTGGTTGATTTCGTGCTCCGACCTTTTATTCATTTTACAAATGTAAGTTTATATGTGCGAAGTAGGATTCGGAGACGACCGCAAAGCCCCAATAAGTAAACTAAATTCTAAGGAGTTTTAAGATGTCGGATGTAATCAACAACCCTGAAATTTTATATATTGTCATTCCTTGCTACAATGAAGAAGAAATGCTCCCAATAACAATTAAGGCTTTAAAAGATAAAATGAACAGCCTTATAGCTTCAAAGAAAGTTTCAAACCGAAGCAAGGTTATGCTTGTCGATGACGGCTCAAAGGATAAGACGTGGGAAATTATCAGCAATCTCAACAATGAGTATTCCTTTGTTACAGGCATAAAACTTTCGAGAAATAAAGGCCACCAGAACGCCTTACTCGCAGGTCTTATTACCGCAAAGGACAGGGCTGATATTGTTATCTCAATGGATGCTGACTTACAGGATGATATAAATGCTATTGATAGCATGCTTGAAAAAAGAGCAGAGGGCTGCGATATTGTTTATGGTGTTCGCAGTTCAAGAAAGAAAGACTCTTTTTTTAAGAGATTTACTGCACAAGGTTATTACAAATTGTTGAATACAATGGGAGTAGACATTCAGTTTAATCACGCCGACTATCGACTAATGAGCAAGCGCGCTTTGGAAGGACTTGAAAAATTTAAGGAAGTTAATCTATTCCTTCGTGGAATTGTTCCTATGATAGGGTATAAGTCTGACACTGTTGAGTATGAGAGAAATGAACGTGTCGCTGGAGAGTCAAAATATCCACTTAAAAAAATGCTCGGCTTTGCTTTTGAGGGAATTACTTCTCTTTCAGTAAAACCAATAAGGCTGATTACTACTTTGGGCGTGTTTATTTTTACAGTAAGTATAATTCTTATAATATATTTCTTAGTGGTCTGGCTAGCAGGTAAGACAGTTCAAGGATGGACGACTATCGTTCTGTCATTATGGGCACTGGGCGGATTGCAGCTCCTTGCTATTGGCATAGTAGGTGAATACATCGGCAAGATTTATCTTGAAACAAAGGAAAGACCAAAATTCATCATTGAAACAGATTTGGAGAAATAAAAAGGACGGGAAGTACCCGTCCTTTTTATTTAAGATATTTTTTATTTAATATTAAACAACCTCATTGTATTCTCTGTTGTTATATTTAAAACCTCCTGTGCTGATAGTCCTTTTAAATCTCCGACTTTTTCTGCTGTGAATGCAATCATAGATGAGTCGCATCTTTTCCCTCTATTCGGGATTGGAGCCATATATGGGCAGTCGGTTTCGAGCAGTAATCTATCCATAGGTATAACCGAAAGTGCTTCCTGTGCTTTTAATGACTTCGGGAAGGTGAGAACACCTGTGAAGCTGATATACATACCTATTATCAGAATTTCCTTAGCTGTTTCAGCCGAGCCGGAAAAACAATGGACAACACCCTTTGGCTTGTATTTATTTAACAAAGCCATGCAATCCTGTGTTGCCTCACGACTATGTATAATTACTGGGAGATCAAGCTTTTTTGCGAGAATAAGCTGATTTTCAAAAACCTCAAGTTGTTTTTCTCTTGTTTCCTTTGTCCAGTAATAATCGAGCCCGATTTCACCGATAGCAACAACTTTTTCATTATCAGCCAACTTTTCAATCTGTTCAATATAATCGTCTTGTAAGCCATCAACGCATTCAGGGTGTACGCCTATTGCGGTATAAAAATCAGGGTATTTCTTTGTATATGCTATACCAGTTTCAGAGCTTTTTATATCAGTGGCTGCGTGGATAATTCCGCACACGCCTTTATCTTTCATATTAAAAAGTAATTCATCTCTGTCGTCGTTGAACTTTTCATCATCGTAATGGGAATGGCTATCAAAAATATTGTTTAGCATTTTCTTCTCCTGATATTTTATTTTTGAGGGCTTTGCGGTCGCCCCCCACACCCCTTCGCATATAATACTAAAAAATGAGTAGCTCCTGAATATCTATACACAAATATTCTTACTCAAAGTAAAAGGCGGGGAATTCCCGCCTTTTGTTTATCTTATTTTTGCACCGACAGGAATATTATCATCAGGAAAAATTACCTGTGCATCACCGTTTGGAAGGTCAGCTGCACAAATCATACCCTGACTTTCAACGCCACAAAGCTTAACTGTTTTTAGGTTTGCGACAACAATTACCTTTTTACCAATTAAATCTTCTGGCTTGTACCATTTAGCAATTCCCGAAACAACCTGTCTGCCACCCATACCATCATCAAGCTGTAAGCAAAGAAGCTTTTTAGCTTTTGGCACTATTTCACACTTCAAAACTTTTGCGACACGCAGTTCAACCTTTGCAAAGTCATCTATTGAAATTTCCGGAGCAAGTTCAATTTCAGGGGCTTTTTCTTCCTCATTGTTTAGTACGAGAAGAGAATTAAGTGCTTCAATTTCCTTATCAACATCAATTCTTGGGAATAAAACCTCGCCCTTCTTGACTGTTACCTCAGCTGGGAGGACATTAAATTTTCCTGCGTTTTCATAATTTATGTCGCTATCATTTGCACCAATCTGCTCAAAAACCTTTGGCATTGTTGTTGGCATAAATGGTGAAAGAAGTGTTGAAACTATTCTTATTGTGTCAAGCAAGTTGTAGAGAACGCAAGCAAGCCTTGGCTTGTTTTCCTCATCCTTAGCAAGAACCCAAGGAGCAGTTTCATCTATATATTTGTTTGCTCTTGCAACAACCTTGAAAATTTCAATAAGTGCATTATTGATCTGTGTTTCGTCAATAAACCCGTCAACAAGACCTCTCAGAGATGTTGCCATTGAAATAAGTTCATCATCGTATTCTCCGCACTGCTTTTCAATAGGGAGAGTGCCACCGAAATATTTTTCAACCATTGCAACAGTTCTTGATACAAGGTTGCCAAAACCATTTGCAAGATCAGTGTTAATTCTGTTTATCATAATTTCATTTGAGAATGAGCTATCTGCTCCGAGCGCCATTTCTCTTAAAATATGATATCTTATTGCATCAGGACTGTATCTTTCACCAAGAATGAATGGATCTACCACATTACCAAGTGATTTGCTCATTTTCTGTCCGTTGAAAGTAATCCATCCGTGAACAGCCAAATGCTTTGGTAATGGCACTTCAAGTGCCATAAGCATAGCAGGCCAGATAATAGCGTGGAATCTCATAATATCCTTTGCTACCATGTGAACGTCTGCTGGCCAGAATTTATCGAAATCTTCGTATTTTCCGTTTTTATAGCCAAGTGCTGTAATATAATTTGAAAGTGCATCAATCCATACATAAACAACGTGTTTATCGTCAAAGGTTACAGGAATACCCCACTTGAAGGTTGTTCTTGAAACACACAAGTCTTCAAGTCCAGGCTTAATGAAATTATTAACAAGTTCAATTGCTCTTGTCTTTGGCTGAAGGTAATCAGTTTCAGTCAATAACTTTTCTATTCTGCCTGCAAATTGAGACATTTTGAAAAAATAAGCTTCTTCCTTTGCTTCAATTACTTCACGTCCGCAGTCTGGACACTTTCCATCAATAAGCTGAGTATCAGTCCAGAAAGCTTCGCATGGTGTACAGTATTTCCCTGAATATTCACCCTTATATATATAACCTTTATCATAAAGCTCTTTAAAAATATTCTGAACAGATTCAATATGATAATCATCAGTTGTTCTGATGTATCTATCATAGTCAATATTCATATACTTCCATAGCTTTTTGAATACTTCCACGATTTCATCAACATATTCTTTTGGTGAGACCCCTTTTTCAGCAGCCTTCTGTTCAATTTTAAGTCCGTGTTCATCAGTACCTGTGAGGAACATTACATCATATCCCTGCATTCGCTTATACCTCGCGATTGAATCACAGGCAACTGTTGTATAACAGTGTCCGATATGCGGGTTTCCCGATGGATAATAAATCGGTGTTGTAATGTAAAACTTTTTTGACATTGTTTATCCTCCTCAAAGATTAAAAAATATTTGCTTAATTAATATATATTATCACAAAATCATGGATTTATCAATAGTTTCACACTTATCAGACAAAAAAGCAGAGTATGATATACTCTGCTTTTTGTTTTTGTTTAACAAAAGAATGGGGAACTCTCTATAAATGCACAAACCAGGCAAACCCCAAAGCTTAATAGGTTTTTTGCATTTTTTAAAAAGCCCCCGATTCTTTTGTTAAACAGCTTTATCTTCTATTGGACAAATGCATGACTTAGTCGTTATTAATAACTGTATTTCTTTTAAAGAATAGTGAAATGCACCAAAGAGCTGATATACCAACAAGTGTATATATAATTCTGCTGAGTACTGCATCTTGTCCGCCAAACAGCCAAGCTACAAGGTCAAAGTCAAATATTCCGATTAGTCCCCAGTTCAGTCCACCGACCACTAACAAAAACAGTGCGATTTTATCTAACATATTACACCTCCTGCAAATTTTTTTGCAAACCCGAACGAATTCTACGTTCCTTTTATATTATTCTCATTTTTGATTATGTTATTCAAATTTTATTTTTTTAATTTACGAAAATCGTTAAGTTTGATTTTCGTTTTTAAGGTATTTTGTTATTATAACAAAAAAATTCTATATGTATTATACAAGAATACCAATTTTTTTAGTTTGACTCAATATTTTGTGGACAAGATGTATCCCTTATGTTATTATAATATTGTACTTAAACGTTTAAATAAGGCGGTGCTATTTTTTGGGAACTTCTATTAAAAAAATTGATTTTAATGGGGAATTATGCTACCAGTTAGACTGCTCTGATTTCTCTGCTTTATTCTGCCCAGGCATTGGTGCAAACATGCTCAGACTTCAAGATACAAAAAACAATTATGAAATTCTCCATTTTGATGAAAAAATTTCAAATGAAAAATTAAAGCAGGATATCTGTCTTTATGGAATCCCAACTCTATATTTACCTAATCGTTTTCATAAAGGAATTTTAAAGGCGTCAGATAACACCTATAACCTTCCTATCAATGAACCTGATTTTAATAATTTTATCCACGGATTTTTACATCAAAGAGCATTTAAAGTCACTAATACCTTATGTGATGAGGCTTTCTGTTCAATCACTGCTGAATTTGATTATAACGAAAACGATGAATTCTACAAGTACTATCCACTTAATTTTAAAGCAACCATTACATATACATTGTCCAATTCGGGACTTGAGTATGTATTCAAAATAAAAAATCTTTCAAAAAATATGCTGCCTGTTATTGCTGGTAACCACACTGCAATAAACCTCCCCTTCAGCAAAGCTACTAAAGAAGAGGATTTAAGAATCAAGGCAAACATTTTTGAAAAGCTTACTCTTAATGACAGTCTTGTCTGCACAGGAGAAGCATTAACACTTAAGGATTATGATTTGATGTTTAAGGAAGGTAAAATGAACCCACTTACAACATCAATTGATAATGATATGTATTCCGTTGATACTATTTCTGAAAACAAGAACGGTCTTAATGTTGTTGAGATTTTCGATGAAAAATCCGGCAAGGGCATTCGGTACGAAACCGGAAAGGAATATAAATACTGGCTTTTCTGGAATCACTGGGGCAATGCTGGCTTCTGCTGTCCTGAACCTATGTCTGCTATGATTGACGCATCAAACATCTCTCTCCCTGACAAAGTTACTGGCTATACTGAACTTAAGCCGGGAGAAACCTGGACAGGCTTTCAAAGAATATCAACATTTTAACTAATTATTTTATGATGAAAGGAAGATTACAATGAAATTCGGATTTTTCGACGATCAGAACAAAGAGTATGTAATCACAAACCCGAGAACTCCATATCCATGGATTAACTACCTTGGATCACAGGAATTTTTCTCACTTATTTCAAACACAGCGGGAGGATATTGCTTCTTCAAAGATGCAAAACTTAGAAGAATTACAAGATATCGTTATAACAATGTCCCAATAGATATGGGTGGACGTTATTTTTATATAAACGATAACGGAGATATCTGGAACCCAGGTTGGAGTCCTTGTAAGGCTGAGCTTGACAGCTACAAATGCCGTCACGGTATGGGCTATACAATAATTTCTGGTAAGAGAAACGACATTTCTGCTGAAATTACCTTCCTTGTTCCAAACAACTTTAACGGAGAAGTTGAAAAGGTCGTATTAAAGAACGAAGGAAACACAAAGAAGACATTTAAATTCTTCTCATTTGTTGAATGGTGCTTATGGAATGCTTCAGATGACGGCGAGAACTTCCAGAGAAACTTTAGTACTGGTGAAGTTGATATTGAAGGTTCAACAATATTCCATAAAACTGAATACAAAGAGCGTCGTGACCACTTCGCTTTCTACACAGTAAACTCTCCTATCGACGGATTTGATACAGATAGAGATTCATTTATCGGTCTTTACAATGGTTTTGGCAACCCACAGGCTGTTGAAGCTGGTAAGGCAAGCAATTCAATTGCTGATGGATGGTCACCAGTTGCTTCACACTGCATTGAAGTAACACTTGATGCTGGCGAAACAAAAGATTTTGTTTTCCTTCTTGGTTATGTTGAAAACGGCAAAGATAAGTGGACAGCTGACGGAAAAATGAACAAGTCAAAAGCATATGATATGATGAAGGCTTTTGATACTTCTGAAAAGGTTGACGCAGCTCTTGATCAGCTAAAGAAATCATGGGAAGAGCTTCTTTCAAAATATACAGTTAATACATCTGACGATAAGGTTAACCGAATGGTTAACATCTGGAATCAGTATCAGTGTATGATTACATTCAACATGTCACGTTCTGCTTCATACTTTGAAAGTGGTATTGGACGTGGAATGGGCTTCAGAGATTCAAATCAGGACTTGCTGGGATTTGTTCATCAGGTTCCTGAAAGAGCAAAAGAAAGGATTCTTGATATTGCTGCAACACAGTTTGAAGACGGTGGCTGTTACCACCAGTATCAGCCTCTCACAAAAAAGGGTAATGATGCTGTCGGCGGAAACTTCTCAGATGACCCATTGTGGATGATACTTTCAGTTGCTGCTTATATAAAGGAAACTGGCGATTACTCAATACTTGACGAAATGGTTCCTTATGATAATGATGAATCAAAGGCTCAGCCTCTTATGCATCACTTAAAGCAGTCCTTTAACAAGGTTGCTAATTCAACCGGACCTCACGGTCTTCCACTCGCTATGCGTGCTGACTGGAACGACTGCTTGAACCTCAGCTGCTTCTCAGATACACCAGGTGAATCATTCCAGACTTCAACTTCACCAAAATTCGGTGATGACAAGTTCAGTAAGGTTGCTGAATCTGTATTTGTTGCTGGCTTGTTCACTTTTGCTGGCCCTGAATATGTTGCTCTCTGCAAGAAGCGTGGCGACGATGCTGAAGCTGCAAGAGCACAGGCTGAAATTGATAAGATGTCAGATATCATTATGAAAGACGGCTATGACGGTGAATGGTTCCTCAGAGCTTATGATGATTTTGGCAAGAAGGTTGGTTCAAAAGAATGTGAAGAAGGTAAAATCTTCATTGAACCACAGGGCTTCTGCGTAATGAGCGGTCTTGGAAAAGACGAAGGTAAGGATATCAAGGCTCTTGACAGTGTTGATAAATACCTTAACTCAAAATACGGTCTTGTTCTTAACAACCCTGCTTTCACAAAATACTATATTCAGTACGGTGAAATTTCAACATATCCAGCAGGATACAAGGAAAATGCCGGTGTATTCTGCCATAACAATGCCTGGATTATCTGTGCAGAAGCTTTCGTAGGCCGTGGAGACAAGGCTTATGAATACTACAGCAAGATCGCTCCTGCATTCCTTGAGGATATTTCAGATCTACACAAGACTGAACCTTATGTATATGCTCAGATGGTTGCTGGTAAGGATGCAAAGAGACACGGCGAAGCTAAGAACAGCTGGCTCACAGGTACAGCTGCTTGGAACTTTGTTGCAATCTCACAATATATACTTGGTGTAATTCCTGATTATGACGGACTTAAGATTGATCCATCTATTCCAAAGGCTTGGGACGGATACTCAATAACAAGAAAGTTCAGAAATGACACTTACAATATTACTGTTACAAATCCAGATCACGTTTCAAAAGGCGTTAAGTCTGTTGTATGTGACGGTAAGGCAATCGATGGTAATGTGCTTCCTGTTTTCAATGACGGAGCAGTTCACCAGGTAACAGTGCAGTTAGGGTAAAATTTCTTCATAAAAGCACAAAGAGCGTTTATCGATATGATAAGCGCTCTTTGTGTTTATTTTTATACTAAAATAAAATGCCCGATTACTAATAAAACAACTCCTGGAATTCCTAGCAACAACGACACACCAGTGTTAAAAAAGGATAAAGGCAATTCAAAATCAACATATTTTCCGAAAAAACTAACTAGTAGCAGCACACACACTCCCGCAAACATACTTTTAAAGGCATTTTTTATCGGGTGATCAGTTTTGAGGTAAAATGCAAGCATTATTATGCCTGTTATAATGCCGATAATAATTAAAATCTTCATGTCTTATCCCTTCTGCTGTCATTACTTTATATTTCACTGTATACTTTTCTTTCCCTTGCTAAGTATAAAAGATAGGCGTAACGTGCCTTTAATGCGCGTTCTTCATAGATTGTCGCCTCAACAAGGTTACCATCACTAAGCATATCAAATCTTGTCTGAACAGATTCAATCTGTCTTTTTATTTCCTCAATGTCATTTATTAATGCCTGGTTATATTCCTTTTCCTTTTTTTCTTCCTTATCAATAGCAAACTTCTTGATAAGAGGAATTCTACTTAATAATATTTCCATGGTTGTCCTCCGCTCATTATTATTATATTTAAATTTTTGGCAAATATTACATATTTATTCAGCTTTTATTTTTGGAAATAATATAAATAATAATTTATGTGAAAGGAATGGTGTCGTATGTCTGAATACAAAACTATAATTCATCAGTATTGTCCTGTTGTGACAAAAAATATTGCTCTTGAGAAAACACTTAGTCCTGATAACTCTGAAAAATATGAATGTTTAAACTCGTCTCATTGCAGATGCGAAGGTGGAGTCTGTCAAAATAAATTAATCTCTGATTATTCTGATAAGATGTAAGGATGATTTTTTCATTATGAAAGGCTTTTTTCTTAAAAAATACAGACAAAAAGGTTTTAATGTGATATAATAATTACAATATTTATTTTTTAAGAAAGGACATTCAAGATGATAAACGAAAAATCCTGTGGTGCTATTGTATACCGTAAGCATCATGGTAATACTGAAATTCTGTTGATCAAACACGTCAACAGCGGTCATTGGTCTTTTCCGAAAGGTCATGTAGAAGCAAACGAAACTGAAGTTGAAACAGCTCTCCGTGAAATTAAAGAGGAAACTGGTATTGACGTTATTATTGATCCAACATTCAGGGAAACTGTGAGTTATTCACCTAAAAAGGATACTCAGAAGGTTGTTGTTTATTTCATTGCAAAAGCCAAGAACTATGAATATGTTCCTCAGGAAGAAGAAATATCTGATATTAAGTGGGTTGAAATCGGTCACGCTCTTTCAATCCTCACATATGAAAACGACAGAAGTATCGTTAACAAAGCAAAATTAGCAATCTCATGAATAAAAATCCACCGGCTTAGCCGGTGGTATTTCTTTTGTCGCCTATAAGGCTCCGTTACTGGCAGCCATTGCTATGGCATTACGGTCTGACACTTGCAAAAGCTTGTTACTTGCTACCCTTGAAA
>JAEWZG010000074.1 GCA_023395435.1 Bacillota bacterium | reverse complement strand
TTGCAGTTGTATGTATTGTTATTATTTCAAATGCAACAAGAACAAGCGTATTCTCAAGACGTAAGGAAATTAATATAATGAAATATGTTGGTGCTACCAACACATATATCCGAATACCTTTCTTTATAGAAGGCGTTACATTAGGCGTTTTTTCCTCACTGTGTGCATTGCTCATAACTAAATTTATATATGATACACTACAAAAAACACTTACATCAAACTTCGCAATGAATACACTGTTAGGTACAGGAAATATACTGCCATTCAAAAAGATAATTCTATATGTCGCTCTTGCATATTTATTAACAGGAGTATTACTTGGTACATTCGGAACAGTTTCAAGCACAAGAAAACACTTGAAAGTATAATCAAGGGAGGCTAAAATGAAAAAATCAGTATTAAAACGTTGCTTTGCTGTGTTGTTGGTTTTAGTGCTATGCTTTGTTGCAATTCCAAGGAATGAATCAACTACCATCAAAGCAGAAGCAAAAACTATTGAGCAGCTTGAAAAAGAAATACAGGAATTAAAGAAAAAGCAGCAGCAATACAATTCGATGATTTCATCTATTGGCTCTGACATTACTAAAGAAAAACAGAAACAAGGCGCAATAAATAATCAGATTACCACAACGCAGTCACTAATCACCTCACTTAATACGCAAATAACAACTCTTCAAAATCAGATTACTGCACAGGAAGGCAAAATTAAACAACAGCAGGGTGAGATTGACAAACAGGTTGAAGCATTCCAACAAAGAGTACGGGCAATGTATCTTGCGGGAAACGATTCCGTCGCGGCTGTTCTTCTTGACTCAAGTGATTTCTTTGATATGCTTATGAAGCTTGAACTTATTCAAAGAGTATCTGAACATGACAATCAGATGATTAATAAGCTTATTGCTTTGAAAAAAGAATATGAAGCAACAAAACTTAGCCTTCAAAACAACAAAAAGTCTCTTGAGTCCTCTAAGTCTGAATATGACAAGAACCTTACTGGACTTAATTCGCTATACGACCAGAGTGCTGAAATGATTGCTTTCAAGAAAAAGCAACAAAGCGATTATCAAAATCTTTCAGCAGCACAGAAGGCAGCCATTGAGAAAGCCGAAAAAGAAGTTGACCGAATTCTCGCTGAGGAAGCAGCAAAAAATGGTGGCGTCTTCACCGGTAAATTCATTTGGCCTCTGCCAGGCTATAAATACATAACCTCATACTTTGGCTGGCGTACACTCTGGGGGCAGCGTGACTATCATAGAGGAATTGATATTTCCGGAAGCTATGTTTACGGTAAACCTATTGTAGCGGCAGGAGCAGGAAAAGTTGTAATTGCAAAATATGGTCATCCAAGCTACGGTAATTACGTCGCTATTTCACATGGTAGTGGTTTCACAACACTATACGCTCATGCAAGCAAACTAAATGTCAAGGTCGGACAGTATGTAAAAGCAGGAGATGTTATTGCTTATGTAGGAAATACAGGTAATTCATCTGGTGCTCATCTGCACTTTGAAATTCAGAAAAACGGACAGCTTCAAAATCCATTAAACTATGTAAGATAATATGATACTTCACTCCTGTCATTTCAATTTATGAATGTCAGGAGTGCGTACTTATTAAATATTATTTCCTCAGGAAGGTAAATTTATGAATAAAAAAATTTCACTGGGACTTGCAATAACTATTACCGCAATATGTTGTGCAGTTACCTTTGTTCTGACATCAAGCTTTTCTCTCAACAATTTTAACAATAATGTTCAGGGTGTCAAGGAACGTGCAGAAATGTACAAGAAGCTTGATACAATCGACAATTATATCAGGAATTATTATATCGGCGAATATGACCATCAAAAGCTCCTCGACGCTATATCAGAGGGTTATGTTTCAGTATTGAATGATAAATGGGCAGCGTACTATTCTGCATCAGATTTTATGAAGGACCAAAAATCCGATGACGGATATCTCGTTGGCATTGGAATAACCGCCACAAAGGATGAAAGCGGATATATCCGTATTGATTCCGTAGAACCAAACTCACCTGCACAGGAAATGAGCATTAAAGCTGGCTCACTTATTATAGCCGTAGACGACAAACAGGTTCTTTCCGAAGGCTATCAGGAGTCTGTTAAGGCAATCACTGGCGAAAGTGGAACAACCGTTAAGCTAACAATAAGAGCTGATGGTGAGGATAGAACAGTAACTCTAACAAGAAAAGAAATTGAGATAATTTCTGTCAATTCAAAGATGATTGACAATATAGGTTACATCCAGATCACTACATTTAATACAAAAACTTTAACTCAGTTCAAGCAGGCTGTTAATGCTCTTATTTCTTCAGGTGCAAAAGGACTTGTGTTTGATGTAAGAAATAATGGTGGTGGCCTTCTTGATCCGACAATGAAAATACTTGACTTCTTGCTTCCAAAAGGTACTATTGCTACCGCAACATACAAGAACGGCAAGACTGAAGTGCTTGGCAATTCTGACAAGAGTGAAATAAACACGCCTATGATTGTTCTTGTAAATTCAAGAACCGCAAGTGCTTCCGAGCTTTTTGCTTCTGCATTAAGAGATTACAATAAGGCTTCACTTGTCGGTGCAAAAACTTACGGCAAGGGTGTTATGCAAAATACATATCAGTTACAGGACGGTAGCGCTATAAAATTCACGATTGCTAATTTCCAAACTACTAAAACACCGAACTTTGATGGCGTCGGATTAAAACCTAACTATGAAGTTGCACTTGAAAAAGACACTGCCGCTGACCTTGCAAAGCTTGATAAAGATACAGATCCACAGCTTAAAAAAGCAATTGAAATACTTTCAACTTCAATCGATTAAATATTTTATCCCTTTCATTTTGTGAAAGGGATAATTATTTGTCTAAATTTATTGTTAATAAGAACGAAATGTGCTAAAATAATAAAGTTAAGCGCAGTTTAAGAAACTCCGCCACCATTATAAACTGAAAGGATTGTAATTTAAAATGACAAACAGCTATGAAAGCCCATTTTGTACAAGATATGCCAGCAAGGAAATGCAGTACATTTTCTCTGCAGATAAAAAATTCACTACCTGGAGAAGACTCTGGGTTGCACTTGCAAGAGCTGAAATGAAGCTTGGACTCCCTATCACTCAGCAACAGGTTGATCAGCTTGAAGCAAATATAGATAATATAGATTATAATGTAGCCGCAGAACGTGAAGCACTTGTACGTCATGATGTTATGGCTCACGTATATACCTACGGTGTTGCCTGCCCTGATGCAAAAGCTATCATCCACCTTGGAGCAACATCCTGCTATGTTGGTGATAATACAGATATTATTGTTATGCGTGATGCTTTGAAAGTCGTAAAAAGAAAGCTTATTAATGTTATCGCACAGCTTGGAAAGTTCGCTGACGAATACAAGGATATGCCAGCACTTGCCTATACTCACCTTCAGCCAGCACAGCTTACCACTGTCGGCAAGAGAGCTACTCTATGGTGTAATGAGCTACTTATGGATCTTGAAGAAATTGATTACAGAATTTCAACATTAAAGCTTCTTGGACAGAAGGGTACTACTGGTACACAGGCTTCATTCGTTGAGCTTTTTGAAGGCGATTCAGATAAGATAAAGAATCTTGAAAAAATGATTTGTGAAGAAATGGGCTTTGAAAGTACTGTTCCTGTTTCTGGTCAGACATATTCAAGAAAAATCGATGCACAGGTTCTTTCTACGCTCAGTGGAATTGCACAGAGTTGCAGTAAATTCTCAAATGACTTGAGAATACTTGCAAACTTCAAGGAAATGGAAGAACCTTTTGAGAAAAATCAGATTGGTTCTTCTGCTATGCCTTATAAGAGAAATCCAATGCGCTCAGAACGCATAACTTCTCTTTCAAGATATGTTATCATTGATACCTTAAACCCTGCTTTCACATCCGCTACACAGTGGTTCGAAAGAACACTTGATGACTCAGCAAACAAGAGAGTTGCTGTTGCTGAAGGCTTTCTTGCTATCGATGCTATTCTTAATATTATGCTCAACATTACAGATGGACTTGTTGTATATCCAAAGGTCGTTCGCCAGCGTGTTATGAAAGAACTACCTTTTATGGCGACAGAAAATATAATGATGAACGCTGTTAAAAAGGGTGGCGACCGTCAGGAGCTTCACGAGAAATTAAGACAGCATTCTATCGCTGCTGGTAAGGCAGTCAAAGAAGAAGGCCTTGACAATGACCTTATGGAACGTATTATTGCTGACCCAAGCTTTATGATTACACGTGAAGAAGTCAATGAAATCCTTAAGCCGGAAAAATTTATTGGACGAAGCACGGAGCAGGTTGATGAGTTCATTGATAACTGTGTAAAACCAATAATTGATGCAAATAAAGACATCCTTAATGAAAAGGGTGAGCTTACTGTATAACATTATATATTTATTTTTTAATAATCATAAACTTATACAAAAATACATCCCATATATTTAAACTTATTGACTTTTTACTAAAAAAATACTATACTATTTAAATGAATGTCGATTGTATTTTCGGACAAGCAATGCTGAATTTACAGCTCGCTACGTTAATTTATATATAGGAGGATTAAGAG
>JAEWZG010000058.1 GCA_023395435.1 Bacillota bacterium | reverse complement strand
TGATAAATATAGATGGTTTTAGAGCTTTATACTTGCTGTCTTTTGAAATATGTTCTGCATGCCCTATCAAAAAATAGCCACCGTGCTTTGTTACGTCGTAAAATTTTTCTACTAGTGTATCTCTTGTCTTAGAATCAAAGTAAATCATTACATTCCTGCAAAGGATAAGATCAAAAGGTTTTTTATGCTTGAAGTCTTCCATAAGATTAAGATACTTGAAAACTACTTGACTTCTTATCTTATCTGTAACACGATAATGCTCATCATCTTCTTTTGTAAAGTATTTTTTTAGCCAGTGTTCCGGAATATCATTCAGATCACTTGATTTATATATACCCTGCTTTGCTGTGAGTAATGCACGGGGTGAAATATCAGTAGCGAGAACTTTAAGATCCCAGTCATTTTTTCTATCACCAAAATATTCATCAATACACATTGCAAGATTATACGGCTCATTACCAAAAGAACAACCTGCGCTCCATATTCTTGCATCACGATCCTTGACTGTACTTTCTATATGAGGAAGGATAACATTCATAATAAATTCAAAATGATCGTTTTCCCTCATAAAGTAAGTATGATTTGTGGTGAGCTTACTGATAAGCTGATTGTAACTTTCACTATTGGTGTTTTTAAGCACTTCATCAAAATAGTCTGTAAAATTGCAAAACCCCATTGATGATACAGTATAAGAAAGTCGGCCTTCAATCAACAGTCTTTTCTGAATAAGATTTATTCCATAGGTATCTTTAATGTATTTTACTATCCTTGCAAATTCTTCATCAGTCAGCTTCATCTTGTCTTTCCTTTTTGTATTTATTAATCAAATATAAGCTTCTGACAGTCAAGTAATAGTTTAACATCATCACCCATTTTTACTATATTCTTGATGAATCTGTTTGAATTAACAGACTTGTAGTCAGGTGGCGGAGTTATCTGATCTGGTGTAACATCCATTACCTCGCATACTCTGTCAACAATTACTCCGACTGAAGTGTCTTCATTTTCTATTACAATAATGCAAGTTCTTTCATCATATGGGATTTTTTCTTTCCCGAATCTTAAACGTATGTTCATTACAGGGATAACTTTTCCTCGGAGGTTTATTACACCCTCAATATAATGAGGAATTTTAGGAACAAATGTTATTGGCTGAATTTCAATAATATCTGTTACATAAGGAATTTCAATTCCATAAACTTGATTATCGACATAAAAGGTCAATATTCCGCCGCCTTGCTTTGTCAGATTGTATTCAACTGCGCTTGCTTCTTCCAAATTCATATTACTCACAGAATATCCCCCCTGTTAGAATTCGTTGATAATGTTATTGATATCAAGAATGATTGTAATGCTACCGTCACCAAGGATACTACAGCCTGCCATACCGTTTTTCTTGACATTATACTTATTAAGCAGTGCTGAGAATGGTTTTACAACAACCTGCTGTTCACCAATAAGCTCATCAGCAAATAGACAAGTGGACTTTCCGTCAGCCTCAACAAGAATGACTATTCCATCCTTAAGATCTTCACTCTTCGGCTTAATGTCGTATATTTCATGAAGTCTTATAAGTGGGTAACACGTTCCTCTTATCATTATCATTTCGCCCTTGTCGGTATCATGGATAAGCTGTTTCTCCTTGATCTTGAACGATTCCCTTACTGTGCTTGTAGGAATTGTGAAGATAGAGTCGCCGATTGAAACCTCCATGCCTTCAACAATAGCAAGTGAAAGTGGAATTTTGATGATGAAGCTTGTTCCTTCACCGAACTTACTGTCAACATATACTGTTCCACCGATTTTCTCAATATTCTTCTTTACAACATCAGTACCTACGCCTCTTCCGGAGAACTCAGTAACCTGCTCCTTCATAGAGAAGCCTGGTGCCATAATAAGATTGTATATTTCCTTGTCTGTATATTCATTTTCGTCTTTTGTGAGAAGTCCGTTTTCCTTTGCCTTTGCAATAACCTTATCCTTGTTAATGCCCTTACCGTTATCCGCAACAACGATGACAACTTCACCGGATGAGTTAAAGGCCGAAAGTGTTACACGGCTCTTTTCCGTCTTCCCTGATGCTGCGTATTCTTCAGGAGTTTCTATTCCGTGATCCATCGCATTTCTGACAAGATGCATAAGAGGATCGTTAAGGTTATCAATAACGCTCTTATCAACTTCAGTTTCTTCACCTTGGAAAACAAGGTCAACATCCTTATTAAGCTTTATCTTCATATCACGGACAATTCTGCTCATCTTGTTGAATACACCAGACAGCGGAACCATTCGGATTGACATTACAATATCCTGAAGCTCGTCTGTGAGCTTTCTGAGTTGTCTTGACGCCTTGTGGAAGTTATCAAGCTTTACTCCTTTAAGGTCAGGGCTTGAAGTAACCATAGCTTCTGTTATAACAATTTCACCGACCATGTCAAGAAGCATATCAAGCTTATTGAGGTTTACAGAAATCAAGCTCTGTTTTACTGGCGATTTAGCCTGTGTAACAGCCTGTGATACACTTTCAGCACTTGCCTGTGGCATTGCTGGCTTTGTTGCAGGTGCTGTCGCTGTAGCCGTTGCTGTTGCAGCCACTGGAGCAGCTTGTTGAACTGACACCTGTGGTGCAGAAACTGGCTTTTCCTCAGCTGCTGGAACTGGAGCAGGTGCTGCTACAGTATTTTCAATTACTTCATAAGATTTAACATTAAGTGCATTCTCAATATGTGTGTATATATCTTCAGGGCAGGTAGATGATTTAAACTTAATAATAAATCCTTCATCAATAATTATTTTTGCTGTTTCTGGGTTTGTTTCAACATCAGCAGGAATACTTTCAATATATTCGCAATCATCACGAATAGTATTAAGAAGAATCATTGCACGTAAGTTTTCCATCTGGCAACCATCTTCAAAGAATACTCTTACTGTCACAAAATCATCGCTTTGTCCGGCAGGAGTTTCCTCCACCTTCTTTTCAGGTTCAGCTACAGGCTCAACAACATTGGCAATAGCATCAACAGCCTGTCCCAATGCAGGACTTACGGGTTCTACTGTTGCTGGTTCTGCTCCGCCATTTTTGAGAACTTCTATATAATCCCTGATCTTCTGCTTTTGCTCTGAAAAATCCGTTGCTTCAATACTTGCATCACCAACAGTGTCAATTTCATTCTTCATAAGGTCAGATGCAGCAAATACAAGCTCATAAAGATGCGTATGTGAGATAGATGCGGTTAGGTCCTTATTATCACGGAGAATAAAAAACATATCTTCAACGGTATGTGCCAGTGTAGACATGTTTTCAAGACCCATCATAGCAGACGAACCTTTAATGGTGTGCATTATTCGGAATATCTCATTGATATCCTCTTCACCCATTACATTTTCCTTTTCTGTTCTCATGAGTATTTCATCGAGTTGTTCAAGCAACGAGGTGGTCTCGAAGATATACATATCCACCATTGCTTCCATGCTTTCATCAATTCTGGCCATAAACTCACCTGCTTAATAAAATTTTAATC
>JAEWZG010000010.1 GCA_023395435.1 Bacillota bacterium | reverse complement strand
TCAAAATCAAATCGTAAAAAAATCAGACCACGGATAAGGGGAATAGATAAAAGCCAGAAATTTCGTGTAGCATAAGATAGTATTTTTATTGGATGCTGTCTTTTGTATTCCAACGTCTATTCTCCTTTCATAAAATTGAAAAGTTGATTATTCGTCGCGTGATCTTATTGCTAATGCTAAATTGTCGGCAATTTCGTTTGCATCATCTTTATTTAAAAACCATAATAGGATACTTCCACCAAGTGCATTCATTTTTAAAAAATTAAAACCTGTGAATTTTGATAGTGGTGTGAGAAGGCGCGTATAGTACTGAACCGACTTCACCTTCATTAATTGCTTTTTTTCAAAAAGCACGCCAGATTGTTTTGAAATTTCACAGTCAGAAATATAATAAATCGCCTTTGAAAAGTATAACGGAAGCCAAAATGCTCCGAAAATAACAAACAAAGCACAGAATAATATTATTACGATAAACATAAGAATAGGATAAGCACTAAGATATACCTTTGCAAGGAAAGAAAAAATTATTGTAAGAAGCAATAATATTACTTTAAGGATAGTTAATGACTTTTTTGACGGATAGTATTTTTTCACAATTAATTTTCCTTTCTTTATAATTGGAGGTTATATGCAGAATTTATCAGGAATTATTGAAAAGATAAACAATGAGATAAACAAGCTAGTTTGGGGAACCCCAATGCTTATTCTTTTACTTGCTGTTGGAATATATTTTACATTCAGACTAAAGTTTTTTCAGATATTAAAAATCAAGCATATATATGATAACACAGTTAAAACGCTTTTTAAAGGGAAAAACAGTGAAAAGAAAGCAGATCAAAAAGGTATATCGCAGTTCCAGGCAATATCAACGGCACTTGCGGCCACGATAGGAACAGGAAGTATTGCTGGCGTTGCTACAGCAATAACTATCGGCGGCGCGGGAGCAGTATTTTGGATGTGGGTTAGTGCAATTGTAGGAATGATGACAATATATGCTGAAAATGTCCTCGGGATTTTTTTTCGAAAGAAAAATGAAAAAGGCGAGTGGATTGGCGGGGCAATGTATTACATCCAGTACGGACTGAACAGTAAGTGGCTTGCTGTATTATTTTCAATCTTCTGTGTTTGTGCTTCCTTCGGAATGGGGAATATGGTACAGGCAAATTCCGTCAGCACATCACTTTCACAAACATATTTATTGTCACCAAAGATTACTGGAATTATTATAGCTTTGATAATAGGACTGATTATTTTAGGGGGAATAAAAAGAATAGGCAAGGTTTCTCAGGTTCTTGTGCCTGTTATCTCTATACTATATATATTAGGAACACTTGTTGTTATATTGGCAAATATAAAAATAATGCCGACAATTTTTTCAAATATTTTTAAAGAGGCTCTTGGAATCGGTGCTGTTACTGGTGGAATTACAGGAACAGTAGTCAAAAATGCAATATCAATGGGAGTAAAAAGAGGGGTATTTTCAAACGAAGCGGGTCTTGGTAGTTCTGTTGCCGTACATTCTGTTGCCGATGTGAAAGAACCTGTCATTCAAGGAATGTGGGGGATTGTTGAAGTATTTATTGATACGATAGTTGTGTGCACATTAACAGCACTTGTTATACTTTCGGGCGGAGCCCTTGAAAATGCAAGTCTTACAGGTCTTGACGGAGCTCCACTTGTAATTGAATCGTTCAGGCAGGTTATGGGTGGATTCGCAAGTCATCTTGTAACATTCTTTATTGTTGTTTTTGCATTCGCAACAATAATAGGGTGGGAGTACATCGGCGAAAAGGCAATGGAATACATATTTGGTACAAAATCAATTACCATATATAGAGTGATGTTTGCCGTGCTTGTATACTTCGGCGCAAATATGCAGATGAAGCTTGTGTGGGATATTTCAGATACCTTTAATGGACTTATGGCAATACCTAATCTTATTGCACTTGCATTCCTCTCACCAGTCGTCATAAAGTTAACAAAAAATTATATGCAAAGAAAAAGCAAAAAGCATCGAATTAAACCAATGCTTTCAGCTTTTGATAAATACTAAATGGATATTAAATATTGTTAATTACATCCTGTAATTAAATCGCAGGAAATATTAAGGCGTCTTGCCATAATATCAGGGTTTGTTGAGAATTCAACAGCAGTATGTGGTGTTATCTTTCCCTCATTAACAAGTCGTATGATGTCACTGTCCATAGTTTGCATTCCATCAGACGACTGAATAACAGTATCGATCTGATGAGTTTTACATTCGCGGATCATAGTTTTTATCGCACTATTGACGAGCATAATTTCAAAAGCAGGAATTAATGTTCCGTCGGTACTTGGAAGAAGCTGTTGTGAAACTACAGCCTGAAGTACCATAGAAAGCTGAACTCTAATCTGATGCTGTTGGTTTGGTGGGAAGACGTCGATTATTCTATCAATAGTATTGGCTGCACCTGTTGTGTGGAGTGTTGAAAGAATAAGCTGACCGGTTTCTGCAGCAGTCATTGCTGTTGTTATAGTTTCGTAGTCGCGCATTTCACCAAGGAGAATTACATTCGGCGACTGACGAAGAGCGGCACGAAGAGCGTTTATATAGTTCTGTGTATCAATATTGATTTCACGCTGACTTATAAAGCTCTTTTTATGCTTGTGCAAGAATTCGATAGGGTCTTCAATAGTGATTATATGACAGCTTCGGTTTGAATTGATAGTGTCAATCATACAGGAAAGCGTTGTTGATTTACCACTTCCTGCAGCACCTGTTATAAGGACGATTCCCTTTGAAAGATTGCTTAAGTTAATTACACTTTCAGGAATATTAAGCTGTTTATAATCAGGAAGGTCAAACATAACATAACGAAGAACAACAGCAAGAGAGCCTCGCTGTCTATATACGTTTGCTCTAAATCGGCCTGTGCCTGGCACAGAGAATGAAAAGTCAAGCTCACCGCTGTTTCTAATTTCATCAGAAGCATCAAAGCTTGCGAGTGAAAAAATATCGTTAACATAGCTTTGGACAGTTATTGGTGAAAAGATTTCGGAATCTTGTGTAACGATTTGTCCAGCTATTCTATATCCAAGATGGGCACCTGATATAAAGAAAATATCAGATGCTTTTTTATTTATTGCGTCACTTAGTATTTCGTGTAGATTCATATAAATCTCCTTATAATAATTAGAAGGTTCCGTCCCATATTTTGTCGCCGTTGTCAAAATCCTTTTCGGTAGAGGATGTATTCCACTTAATAATATTATACCTGTAAGCGGAAGGGTTAGCCGGAACATTAAGTTCAATATTCAGATATGTATCTTTTAAAACAGGAACAGAATAGCTTATATTATAGTTATTGCCATTAAATTTAACCTTTACACCGTCAATAGAAGAAAGTCCGCTTACTTCACTTCCATAATCAAAGCTTGTCTGTGCTTTTGCGAGCTTATCGTCAATTTTTGATAGAGTCTGGTTTGCTTTAAGCTCAGCATCACCGAAGGCAGTGTAATATTCTTTTGACTTATTAGCAAGTCTTAGGCTTGATTTCGCTGAGGAGAATGAAAGAAGGGAAAATGTTGTAAGGCAAAGCACCACAAAAATCATTATAATGGATGAAGCGCCGACGCCAAAGTCGGTGATTTTCTTATTCATGTAACCCATCCTCCCCTGATAAGTACTTTGAGGATACAGTTGAGAAAAGAAGTTCGCCTTTATTATAGATTTCAATTATAGCGGTTTTTATGTTACCAGAGTCGGTTTTTTCAGTTGCTGGAGTAATTATTACAGAATAGAAAATATCCTTATTGGCAGATTCCCACTTTTTGTTAAAGGTAGCAGTGTAAGTCTTTGTATTTTCAGTAAGGGATTTTGTATCGCCGAAAACTGTAGAGAAAGTTCCCTTAATATCACCCTTTGAGGAAAAAACTTCGCTTATATTCTGCCCTTTTGTTATTGCGGAATTGATTTTATCTGCTTCATTATTACTTGTATATGCCTTACCAAAAATTTGCACAAGAATTGCACAGGCTATTGAGAAGAAAAAGACAACCAGTATAATTTCAATAAAAAAACTGCTTATATGTTTTGCTGAGGATTTTTGTTTCATTTTTATCATATCAGCGGACCTCCTCAGGCTTTGCGCACCGCAGATATACAACAGTAGAGATTTTTTCATTCCTTGCATTGTCGGCGTGAAGTGCAATAGCATTATTATTTAATATATCAAAGGAGAAGTTGTTGACCTTCATAAGTTTTTCACCGTTTCCAGGCTGGAAGTCAAAATCCTTTGAAGCATAAAGCTCATAAAGATAGCCGTTATGATAATATATAAGTGTATTATAAATTTCATTGTCAGATGACTGTGTTAATGAGATGCATTTTACTCCGCTTATTGTTTCAATATTAATCCCATTTGTCATATCATAGGAATGAAGCTTTGTCGAAACATATCTCAGGGAAGTATTAGCGTTGAAGTTGTCATTATTGTCACCTAAAAGCCCTTTGTAGTTTGAAGCAGAAATGGAAATAAGGAGTAAAGAGCATATAGCAAACAGTAAAAACAGAGAGAGTGTACATAATATCTGAATTACTGTACGGCTTCTTTTGCTTTTCTGCATATTATCCATCCTTTCGGTGAAATATTAGTTGCGAAGAAATACTTTTATATCAGGCATAATATTTGATGCAAAAATATCATAGTGGACAAGATATTTATTATCGTTTATTATAAGTCCGTAATTGTCCTTAAGATATTGTATGTCAGGAGGGAACTGCCCTTCTGTTGAATAACAAAGGACAACACTTTTCTGTATTGAAGCTTTTGTTTGGCTAAGCTGTTCTTCACTATTCGTGGATTTTATATCACCGAAGGCAAATGAAAAGCACACAAGTATAAGTATAAAGAAAAGCACCATTGAAATAGCTTCTATTAAATTGAGCTTTTTTCTTTTTCGATAGATTAAATTATTCATAAAAATTCACCCCTTTATCCAATTGAGGACATAATGCCCATCAAAGGAAGAAGAACTGAAATAAGGATTACACCGATAACAACAGTAAGAACACCGACAAGTAATGGTTCAATGAAGGAAACAAGGTTGTCAAGTGAGTCGTTGACCTCGTTATCGTACTTGTCAGCAATTTGCTTCCACACATCGTCAAGCATACCTGACTTGTATGAAATTCTAATCATCTGTGAATATATTGGCGGGAAAAGATTTGATTCTGTAATTGCCTTTGCAAAAGACTCGTTATTGTTAAGCTTTTCTTCGCAAGCTATGATTTTTGCTTTTATACGTGGATTTGTTGCAACATTCTTGCCGAGTGCAAGAGCCTCGTTGTTATCAAAGCCACTTGATAGCATAAGGCTCATTGCTGAGCTGAAACGTGCAATAGAAATTTTTTCTGTAAGTCCTCGAAAGTAAAATGCTTTCGAGAAAATTTTTATCAATATTGATTTTCCTTTAGTTGAAAAAGACATAACAAACATTGCGAGAATGAGAAGTAAAATTGCACCAATTATTATTAGTACTATAACACCAGCCTGTGTTGCAAACTGAATTGCGGTAGAGGAAGCGTTGCTTAGTTGTGAGCTAATCTGAACAAAAACGTCCTTGAAAATAGGAAGTATCTTTATCAGAAGAACAGAAACAACAGCTGCCATCAACAATAAAAGCAACATCGGGTGCATAATAGCGTTCTTGATAGATGTCCTTAGATTTGCTTCCTGCATATAATGAGAAGATAAGCCTTCAAGAACACTTTCAAGATGTCCGCTTGCTTCACCGATTTTTATCATTGAAATAAGATAATCAGGGAAAGCGTGAGTTTCCTCAAGAGAAACATAAAGCTGCTTTTGATCATTGATTGACGCAGAAATCTTTGATATAAGTGAAGCGGAAAGAGGGTCTTTTGTATCGTCCATCATCATAACAAGACCATCATTAAGATTAATACCAGATTTCATAATAAGGGTAAGCTGTGTACAGAAATACGCAAGCTCTTCTTTGCTGAGCGGTTTAAATATCTCATTCTTTTTCATTTGTATGCTCCTTTAAAAAACTTGATTAACCTTATAGTAACTTGTGTTTGTGAAATTGGCTGTAATAGAACTTTTATTTGAGGCACCTGAATAGAAAGTAGCATCAAGGGTGTTAAACCCAGTCCTTGCTTTATATTCTACAGTAATCCATCCGACATTTTTGAGGTAAACCTGATTCCATGCATGATATAATCCGTTTGAACCAACATAGCCTTTTACAAGCTTAGTTGGAATTCCCTGCGCTCTGCACATTGCCGCAAAAAGTGAAGCATAGTCATAGCAGATGCCTTTTCTTGTGCTTAAAACCTCATCGGGATTTGGACAATAGTTTTTTATTGAACCGCTAATGATTGCATTGGCTTCCGCAGTGTCATATCTAATGTTTGAGGTGACATATTTGAAGATTGCGCTGACTTTTTGAACATCAGTGGTTTTCCCAGCACAAACTTGTGCAGATTTATAAACACAGGATGAGCCCTGTGAAAAATTGACCTGTTGATTCGGATACAGGAATGGTGAAAGTGAGCTTGAAATACTTACGCTTACGTTTTTCTGTAAAGCTACAGAATATGATGTTCCTGAAACATTCTCATAAACTCCAATTTTATATGTACCACTTCCAAGTGTGAGAGGGAGAACTTCAGTTGTTCCATTTGTTTTTATAGTGTATTGATATTTTGCGCCGTCCTTCTCGACAATAACTTTTACCAATGATTTGCTACCATAATATTTAACAGTAATATAGCCCTGTGATTTGTTTGAAGTATCGACAGTAGCAACAGAACAGGAGTAAACTTCACGCCCTGGACTTGACGCAACATACACTCTTGGAATAACAACTTGGGGAGGAGCTGACGTGGTTGCTGGTTTTGTTGTGTCAGATGGCGCTCTTGTGGTAGTAGGATTGTTAGAACTTCCGTTACTTGCGGTGGTTGTTGAATCTGATGAAGAATCTTTGCCGGATGAAGTTGTTGTATAAGATGGGCTATTTGTTGTTGTGCCTTTAGTTCCACTGTCGGTTGTGGTTGTATTATCCGTCAAAGCGCCTGAAGAAGGTGATGTGGTTGTAACATATGAAGAATCAGATGCTCCACTGCAGCTTGACATAATACATACTGAAATTATTAATATTAATATATAAAAGCGATTTTTCAAGAAATCACCACCGTTCGTGTTATATACTATTTATTATAGCAAAATATAGCAATTAGTCAATAAATTTAGTAATTTTTGTCACGACAAGAGCATAAAAATATAAAAGAATTGTTTACATATTACTTTTTATATAGTATAATAACAAAAAAGAAAGGCGGAATGATTATGGAAATAGATATCGTTGAAAAAAGAGAGTCTGAAAAGAAGTCTGCCCTTAAGGTAATTGCAGCACTTGTTCTGGTTGTTGCATCAGCCGGATATATTGTATATAGAATTGTGAGCGAAAGAGCGCACAACCAGAAATGGAAAGACTATGACGAGTGTGGACTTGCATAAACAAAAATAAGGCGGTTGCAATTAAGCAACCGCCTTTGTTTTATTAATTGATTAGTTTTTTTGTGAATCGAGTGGTGTCCCTCTTTTTTTACTTTTAATATGCGAAGGGGTGTGGGGGCGACCGCAAAGACCCCGAAGGAACAATTATATTAATGAGGTTATATCTTCAATTGTCATAGATGGCTGGAATGCTTTGTTTATCGCCATAGCAATTAGTTTTGCCGAACGATCAATAAGCTTATCCACACAACGCGGTGTTACCATAACATCATTGTAATCATCGTTTTCGGCTTCTTTGCCTGTAATTTGTTCTGCGATGGTTTTCATATCAACAACTGTTGGAACACCGAGTGCTATTACGGGAGCATTTAAGGTATCCTTTGAAAGCTCTTGTCTGCTGTTTTTAACACCTGAACCTGGTGAAATGCCTGTGTTTGTTATCTGAATGGTATTCCCAAGGCGTGAAATTTCAGAACAGGCAAGGGCATCAATAACGATAACAACGCCTGGCTTGATTTTTTCGCAGATTGCTTTTGTAATTTCGGCTACTTCTATTCCTGTCTGTCCTAAAACACCAGGAGCAAGTGCAGCGACAGAACGCAAGTCGGAAAATTCCTCAAAACCGGGCATTTCTTTTGGAATATGACGTGTAGCAAAAATCTGTTTTACAACAAGTGGTCCGAGTGCATCAGGAGTAATATCATCATTGCCAAGACCGATAACAAGTGCGTCGCCCTTTAAAGGGTTAAGTTTATTAATTTCTTCAGCAATTAGCTCTACCTGTTCATCAAAGGCTTCGGGATAAGCATCAAGTCCACTTGCATTTGTGGTTTCGATTGTGATATAATTTCCAATAGGTTTTCCGATAGCATCGGAAGCTCTGCCGTCCTCAACATTAATATGCGTGACATGGCACTCGGCCTTGTCATATTCGGTCTGGATTATACCAGGATAAGGCTTGGCTTCTTTTGTGATAATAGCCTGAGCACTTTCAAGTGCAAGATCAGTTCGTATTCCCATAAGTAATTCCTTCCATCATAAATTTATTTATATTAGTACTGGGTTGTATGAAGTATACAATATCGGAAAATAATATAGTATAAATTTTTTCTAAAAAGCTATTGATTTTGTGTAGGTTAGATGATATAATTATCGATAAGACTTGTTGTATGAGAGCGGGTGAATTATGCCCGTATTGCAATTTAACCCAATTGCAATTATCTTATCCAAAAAAATTAGTTTTATGAGATATCGCAATGAG
>JAEWZG010000061.1 GCA_023395435.1 Bacillota bacterium | reverse complement strand
GAAGCATTTATCAATTGTACAAACATTACAAGCATTACAATCCCAAGCAGTGTAACAAGTATCGGAGCATATGCTTTCAGTGGATGCACAGGATTAACAACAATTAATATTCCAAGTAGTGTTACAAGAATTGAAAATTCTTTGTTTAGAGATTGTATATCACTTACTAATATTATAATTCCAAGTAGCATAATAAGTATTGGCGATTCCGCATTTGCAAATTGCAAAAACATTAAGAGTATTATAATTCCAAGTAGTGTATTAAAAATAGAAAATTATGCTTTCGGATATTGTACAGGGCTTACAAGTATTATTGTAAATAGCAATAATACAGTAATTGGTACTAATGCATTTTATGGGTGTACAGCTATTCCATTTATAGGGATGGATAATTTCATTATTGAAAACGGAGTACTAATTAAGTATGTTGGCACAAGTAGTAATGTAATAATTCCAGATACAGTAACAAGTATTGGAAATGAAGTATTTATTAATTGTACAAACATTACAAGTATCACAATCCCAAGCAGTGTGACAAGTATTGGATCATATGCTTTCAGTGGATGTACAGGACTAACAAATATGCATATTCCAAGCAGTGTAAAAAGTATTCAGGCTAGTGCTTTTTTTGGATGCGTTAACCTAGTACTACAATTTTCTTAATTCAATCTAAATTACATACTATATTCATAAAAGTACACTTATATGAACACTTTAAGAGCATAATAATTATGCTCTTTTTCTTATTCGTAAAACTATAAAAATAATTTGCAAATATATTCGTAAACTTATTGACTTTTACGAATAAAAGAGTTATACTGTAATTAACATATTACAGAAAGCGGGCATGAATATGAGTGAAAAAGTATTCGCATATGCAAGAGTATCATCTAAAGAACAGAATTTAGAAAGACAGTTAGAACAACTCAGACCATTAGTTGCAGATTTAAGAGATATTTATCAAGATAAGGCAAGTGGTAAAGACTTTGACAGAACTCAATATCAGTTGCTTATAAATAATCTTCGTGACGGTGATTTGCTTGTTGTCACTTCCCTTGACCGATTAGGAAGAAATTATACTGAGATAATAGAACAATGGGATATTATCACTAAGCAAAAGAAAGTTGATATTAAAGTTCTGGATATGCCTTTACTTGATACAAGTGTAGCTATTAATACTCTTGATAAACAATTCATAGCTGATTTAGTATTACAGATATTAAGCTATACTGCACAGAAAGAACGTGAGAACATCAGAACAAGGCAAAGACAAGGTATTGATGTTATGCCTATAGTAAATGGGAAGCGTGTATCAGCACGTACACAGAGAGCAATAGGACGTCCTGTAGCAGAGTACCCAGAGCAATGGGCAGAAGTATACAGCCAATGGAAAGCAGGAATTATCACAGCTAATAAGGCTATGGAGATGCTTGATATGAAACGAACAACATTCTATAAGTTATCAAAACAATATGAGAATAAATAAAATTAAGGGTACTTTTTACAGTACCCTTTTTTCTATTAAAAATCATTGTAAATTAAGGTGTATTTGACACGCAACATTTAATAGGGTAATTATACTACCCCCTTGCTTGAATGTCTTAAAAACATATTAGAATTAAAGAATTTAGAGCAAATTAAGCACTATACTATTTCTATCGGATAATTAATAATTATTTGTAAAATTCACAAAGGAAATACTTGTAGATTCATTGCAAAAGGGTTATAATGGAATTAATAGAAAACTGTAATAAGATTTATGATTTTAAAAGTATTGAATTTTAAAAGTAAAAAAAGTTTAAAGGGTGATATAGATGCCTTTTGTTTTAGCTATATTATGGTTTGTGTATTGTATTTTGAAAGAAAAATATGATGATGCAAAGAAGTTTAATAAGTATTAATTTGAACAATGGAAAAATGAAACCAACAAACATTTATAAGGTAAGCTGATAAACCGTAAACAATATACGAAGAATAATTGTTATTGAAAAATATTAAGATACTTCAATTAATTTTGAGGTATCTTTTTTATATCTTGTATTAAGTTGTAGTGGGTATTACAGGGGATTAAATAAGCAGTAAATAAAGTTGACACTGCCCATGTAGTCTATTATAGAGCATATATGTAAGGGGGTATTTTACATTTGCTGATTAGTTCATATCCTCTGATATAGGTATAGTAGATATATTCAACTAATATAAAGAATTTATCATACCGAACCGAACAAATAAAAAGACCATTACAAACCATAAAGGAAAGTAATGGAAAATACCATAAAATATTAATAAAACATTTATATAAATACTATTGAAAAAAACTTCTAAAAATGTTACATTTAAGAGTGATCAAAAAGGGGAACCTATATCCTTTTTGTGACAACCATTCGCCTCAAGAATAACTATGCCCATTTGCATATTATTCTTGACACTTTAGGAAAAATATTCTTTTTAAGAAACTACTTATTTGTAGCGACTTATTAGGAACTTCCCGAATTTAATTGGTACTTAAATTTTGGAAACCCTAGCACTTCATCAAAGTATATAGAGGACTGAAACTTTAAAATCTTGTATATCCATAATAACATACTTAAAAAAGCATTTGATGAACAAATTGTGAATTTTGCAAATTAATTTTAAAGGTATTAAGATATGGATTTTTTAGAGTAAGTAAAGATTTTATATACAACATCATTTTATAGTCAGTGCATTAAATAGAAAGAGGTATATTTAATGTCAGTAAATAAAAATTTTAATAGCATTGACTTCACAACAATCATTCACACTATTCAAGGTAATAGTAACACAGCAATTCTTTCAGAAGATGATATAATAAAAAAATCCTATGTGAAGAGCTTTAAATTTTCCAGAGGAAAAGCAATTTACCAATTGAATCCGAATAAGTTTGAAAATTTAATAGATAATTTAACAGAGTATAAGCAAACACTATCAAAAATTCTTGATGAACTTTATATTCAAGATTTTATATCAAGCAGGATTGATGTTGCAATTAATTCAACAGAAGAATTTGATGGTTTATACAAGATTGATAATTATTTCAAAGAACTTTATGCAGTACATATTGGTGAGGATAACAATTATTTCACTACTGGGGCAGATTTCAAAAAACGCAGCTTGAAAGTATCTAATAAATATAAAGACCTTGAAATTTACGATAAGAAATTAGAAAGCAAAGGGAAAGATAGTGCAAATACAAGAATAGAATTTAGGTTTAAAAGTTTAGGCAAAAATAAGAGTGTTGACACAGTAATAAATGATATTATAAAAATTCTTGATGCCTTACCTAAACATATTGAAGAATTAAATGAAATTAAAGTTGAGCAATTGTACAATCAATATTTGAAAGAAACTTCACTTGATTATGAGGGCAGAATAACATCATTACATATGTTTGTTAGTAAGTATGCAGACCATATTTTCAACACAGATATTTTGAAAGGCTTACATAATAAATTTTATTCTGGAGAGTGCAAAAACTGGTTATATCGTTATAGGAAAAGTGGTAAAACATTAACTTTATATTCAAAACAGGACATAAAGACTTATATTAAATCAATAAAAAAGTCAGTAAAGAATTATGTCAATAGTGCACCAAAACAATCACTTTCTGAAACTAAAAAGCAAAGCAAAAAAGTTGCGTAATATAGGTATATTAAAGGGATTGCTAATAGTTATAACGTTTATGACTTGTCCAATTTATACATACATATAATAGGTAATTAATAGATTAGTAATTAGCAAATGACATTGACAATAAAAAGATAAATGATGAGTGCAAAGAATATATTTTTCTATCTGAATAAAAATTTAGAAAGATGAATGCTATAAAAATGATAAATGACGTAAAAATGAAACAAAATGAAACTAATATTTCAAAAACAAATACAATTGAATATACCACTAATGGCAGTAGTGCATTGAAACTTGACGGAATAGACCAAGCCCAACAGCAATATATATTTGCTGAAGGGGGCGAGAATATCAAAAAACATAAAATCATTCAAGAAGCTCAAATGAACGGATTTAAAGTTACTTCATATGTTGAAGATATTTCGCTTGAAGAACAAATAAAAAAAGATAATAAGTTAGCACAGCAAGCGTTAAGTATAATGAAAGAAACAAAGATACATATAGATAAATAATCTTGACTTATTATTCTAACATAGTATAATAAAAGTAAACAGGGATTATCTTGTATAATCCCTATTACTTCTATTAATCAAGGAGGTGTCAATAATGGTTGCAATATATGCAAGACAATCAGTTGACAAAAAAGACAGTATTTCAATAGAAAGTCAAATAGATAATTGTGAAAAAGAGCTTGAAAATGAAGATTACAAAACTTATATTGATAAGGGATATAGCGGTAAAAATATTGAACGTCCACAGTTTATTGAAATGATGAAAGACATTGAAGCGGGGATTATCAGCAAAGTAATTGTATATAAAATTGACAGAATAAGCAGAGCGCTAATTGATTTTGCTAAAATCGTTGAAACCTTTAAAAAATATAAAGTTGAATTTATATCACGAACAGAAAAATTTGATACAACAAATCCAATGGGGAAAGCAATGCTAAGTATTATAATGGTATTTGCTCAGTTAGAGCGAGAAACAATACAGCTTCGTGTTAAAGATAACTATTATGAAAGAGGTCGACAAGGTTTCTATTTAGGTGGAGTAGCACCATTCGGATTCAATAAAATAGAAACACAACATCAAGGTAAAAAGACCTATACATTTTCTGAAAACATAGAACAAGCACAGATAGTTTGTAATTTATTTGATGAATATTCAGGCACAGGTATTTCATTAGGAAAGTTGGCAGATAAATTAAACAAAGCAGGAATTACAACGAATTTTAATAAGGCATGGAGTGGTGTTAGCTTAGGCAGATTATTAAGAAACCCTATATATGTACAAGCCAATGCAGATGTATATTTGTATCTAAAAAGTAAGGGTGCGACAATGAATAATGATGTAGGTGAGTATATTGGAGAAAATGGATGCTCTTTATATGCAGAGCGACACAGCATTACAACAAGTAAATTTACAGATTTATCAAATAGCTTTGTCACAATAGCTTTACATAAAGGTATAATTAATGCTGATATATGGTTAGCTTGCCAATACAAGCTTGATACAAATAAACAAGTTAAAAATAGTGGCAAAGGAACTCATACCTGGCTATCTGGATTAATTAAATGTGGATATTGTGGTTATGCAATTAATGTTGTAAATAATAATCGTGGTAACAGTTATATTAATTGCGGTGGAAGAAAACTCAAAATTTGTAATGAAAGAAAAAGAGTAATTCAAATATCTGATATAGAAGAAATAGTTGAAACACAATTGTTATCTCGTATTAAAAGCATTAAAGTTGATGGAGTTCAAGAGGTTGCTATAAATAGTGTTGAATTAAATCAGTTAAAAATTAAAGTTGTAGATATTGATAATAGGATACATAATTTAATGGACAAGCTTGCTTCAAGTAATGATATTGTTATGGATTATATTAATAAAGAAATTTCTAAGTTGGATATTGAAAAGAAAGAAAATATAAAAAAGATACTTTTATTGTCCAATGAAAATCTGAAGCCTAAGTACGAAAATATGAAGCTTGAGGATTGCGTAAATGAATGGAAAGATTATTCTTTTGAAGAAAAGAAAGCACTTGCAAAGGTATTCATTAAAAAAGTGGTTGTAACTGATGATGAAATAAGCGTTTTTTATAACTGATATTATTCTGTATGTATTGAAAAATGCATACAGATTTTTTGTATTTTATGTTTACTTTAATATCTTTTAGTGATAGAAAAGATCGCATGTCAATGCACAATGGGCTTGAGGTAAGAGTACCTTTCTGTGATTATCGTATTGCTGAATACTTATACACAGTTCCATGGGAATATAAAAATTATAAGGGTAGGGAAAAAGGCTTGCTCAGAAAAGCTATGGAAGGCATACTACCAGAAGAAATCGCTTGGAGAAAGAAAAGTCCGTACCCGAAGACACATAATCCAACATATTTAAGATTAGTATCTGATAAACTGCATGATATAATAAGTTCTCCATATGCTCCAATACTTCAGATACTAAAAAAAGAAGAAATAGAGAAACTTTTAAATTCATCAAGTAAGACTCCTTGGTATGGTCAGTTAATGACAGTTCCGCAGACAATAGCGTATTTCATTCAGCTTAATTACTGGCTTGTAAAATACAAGATAAATATAGTATAAAAAAGTCCCATCTGTGTTTTGAAACATAGATGGGTTTATTTTTACTCTTTTATAGTATGTTCATTAATAATGCATCTAACTACTGAATATAATCGGGGTTTTAATTCAAAAATTGGAACAGGCTCCTTATAAAGAATTGAACTGTAGCAGGTTGAACTTACAAGTTCAATAATCATATAGAGCATAAGCTCAGGTTGATCAAACTTAACTGGTGATTTTTCGAGCATCTTATTATACACGTCTTCAAAATTAATATCTTTGTCAGAACTCGGTGAAGTAAGCGCCGTTTTAAAAATCCCCCAACTAAGATTTTTTGAAATAAAATTTAATAAGTTTTTATTTTCATTTAACTGGTCAATAATTTTATCAATTATAAAAATTACTTCATCTTCAAATGTAATATTAATAAGATTACTGTTATAAAGTTGTTCAGCAGCCTTCAGAAACAGTTGGCTTGACTTATGTGATATAAGCTTGTTTCTTATATCAAACTTGTCCTTGAAATAAAGATAAAATGTACCTTTCGCAACACCAGCACGACTTACAATATCAGAAATTGATGTTTTCGATACACCTTTAGAAGTAAAAAGAGCAAATGCAGTATCAAGTAGTGAATCGTGTTTCTGTTTTTTATTATTTTCAACTTTGCCCATTTTAACACTTCCTTATAGTTACTTATATCATTATATGGTACCTAAACTATATAGTCAATATGTATTAGTTACATAAAACAAGTCTTAATTTTATATCAAATCTGTAAAATATAATTAAAAATTGACTATTGGTCATTTTACTATTGATTTTTTATAATTAGAGTTATATAATAAACTCAAGAAAAAATGACTAATAGTCATTTGGAAGGACTGGTTTATATGATAAAATTCGGCAAGGGAGTTGTCAAATTTAGAATACCTATAATAATAATTAGTATTTTACTAATTATTCCTGCATTATATGGTATTGCTAATACTCGTGTAAATTATGATATTCTCTCTTATCTCCCTGAGGATATTGATACAATGAAAGGTCAGGACATACTTCTTAAAGACTTTGGAAAAGGTGGCTTTTCAATAATTGTTATTGACGGTATGTCAGATAAGCAAGTTGTGAAAACCGAAGAGAAAATTAAAAGTGTAAAAGGTGTCGCAGATGTAATTTGGTATGATTCTTTAACGGATATCACATTGCCTAAAGAGGTTTTACCAGATAATGTTTTGAACGCTTTTTCTAAAGACGATTCAACAATAATGATAGCATTCTTTGATGATACAACATCAGCAGACAGAACAATGAATGCTATAGAAGAAATTAAGGATAAAGTCGGCAATCAATGCTTCGTAAGCGGTATGTCAGCTGTTGTTACAGATACAAAAAATCTTTCTAACAAAGAAACGCCGATTTATGTACTTATAGCAGTTGTTCTTTGTAGTGTAATTCTTGCTTTGTTTATGGATTCATTCTTAGCACCGGTATTCTTTATGCTTGGTATCGGTCTTGCAATTATTTATAATTTAGGTTCTAATATTTTCCTTGGAGAAATTTCGTACATAACTAAAGCTTTGGCATCAGTATTACAGCTTGGTGTTACGATGGATTATTCAATCTTTCTTTGGCACAGCTATGAGGAAAACAAACATCGTTTTCCGGGTGATAAGAACAGAGCAATGGCGCATGCAATCTCAAATACAATCACTTCAGTGGTTGGTAGTTCAACAACGACAATAGCAGGATTTATTGCGCTATGCTTTATGAGTTTTACGCTTGGTATGAATCTTGGCCTTGTAATGGCAAAGGGTGTATTGCTCGGAGTAATCTCATGTGTAACAATACTTCCAGCTATGATTCTTGTATTTGACAAAGCAATTTCAAAAACGGCTCACAAACCATTAATGCCGGAGTTTAAAAAGTTACCAGGACTTATTACAAAGAAATATGCAGTATTTGTTATTCTGTTTGTTGCAATTCTAATACCTGCACTATATGGTTATACACATACTGGGGTTTATTATAATCTTGACAGAACACTTCCAAAGGATCTGGACAGTATAGTTGCTAATACGAAGCTAGATGAAAAATATCATATGAGCACAACACATATGATTCTTGTTAAGCCAGATATTTCATCAAAAGAAATTAATTATATGCTTAATGAAATTAATTCTGTTGATGGTACGGCATTTGCTTTCGGAATGGATTCGCTTATAGGTAACAGTATTCCACAGGATGTTATTCCTGAACATCTGACAAAAACATTAAAAAGTAACAACTGGCAGCTTATTCTTGTAGGTTCAGAATATAAGATTGCTACTGATGATGTTAATAAGCAGATTGAAAAGATTCAGGATATTGTTAAGAAATATGATAATAAAGGAATGGTTATTGGTGAAGCTGCTTGTACGAAAGACCTTATTAATATTACAGATAAAGACTTTAAGGTTGTAAGTATAGTTTCTATTGCAGCTATTTTTATTCTTATTGCTCTTGTGCTTAAGTCAGTTTCATTGCCAATTATACTTGTGGGTATTATTGAATTTGCTATATTTATTAATATGGGTATACCATGCTATACAGGAACAAAATTACCATTTATTGCTTCTATTGTCATAGGAACGATTCAGCTCGGCTCAACTGTTGACTATGCTATATTAATGACAACAAGATACAAGAAGGAAAGATACAGAGGACAAGATAAACAAGGCGCAGTTTCTACTGCTGTTTCGACATCAGTAAAGTCATTGATAGTTAGTGCTTTTAGCTTCTTTGCAGCAACATTTGGTGTAGGTTTTTATTCAAATATTGATATGATAAGTTCATTATGTACACTAATGGCAAGAGGTGCTTTGATAAGTGTCTGCGTAGTATTGTTCATGCTTCCTTCAATGCTTATGGTATTTGATAAATTAATCTGTAAAACTACAATAGGTATGAAAAATAAATATAACGCAAATAAAACATTAGAAAGGATATGTTGATATGAGAAATGGTAGGAAAATTATTGCTGGAATAGTAGCAATTCTTATTGCAACAGGTGCAACTTCGGCATTTGCACTAAACAAAAATAAAGATTCCAACGTAACAAGTAATACTGTAAAAGTAAGTTCTGTAACCACAACAAAAGAATCACGTGAAGCATCTTCAGGCAATGTACAGAAGGATGAAACAGTTTATTTAAAGCTAAAGGCTGACGGTTCAGTAAAAAAGACAATTGTTAGTGGATGGCTTAAAAATCTCGGTGCTTTAAGCACTATTGAAGATGTTTGTGACCTAAAGGATATTGAGAATGTTAAGGGTGATGAAAAATTCACGACTAGTGATGGAAAAGTAACATGGAAAGCAAATGGCAATGACATTTACTACAAAGGAACTTCCGATAAGCAGGCTCCTATTTCTATAAAAATTACATATACTCTTGATGGAAAAGAGATTCCTGCTGAAGAGCTTGCAGGTAAAAGCGGTAAGGTTAAAATTAAATATGAATTTAAAAGCAATACTAAATCAAATGCTATAATAGGTGGAAAAAATGAGCAGATTACTCTTCCGTACCTAATGGCAACAACAATGATATTTGATAGCGATAAGTTCCTGAATGTTGAAATTGACAATGGCAAGATTATTTCAGACGGAAAGAGATTGGTAGTTGAAGGCTTTGCAATACCAGGCTTGAAAGAAAGTTTAAAAATGGATGCAGTTAATGCTATCCCGGAATCATTTGAAGTATCTGCTGATGTTAAGAACTTCTCACTTGAAACTTCAATAACACTTTGTACTGGCAATTTATTGGATTTATTAAATGATGATGTGAAATTAAATAGTAATGTTTTTGGCTCGATGTCAAAACTGACTACTGCAACAAATTCACTTGTTGCGGGCTCATCAAAGCTTTCTGCTGGTGTTTCTGAGCTTAATGCTAAAACAGTTTTATTGAGTAATGCAATATCAAGATTAGATACCGGTTCAACTCAGTTAGCAAGTGGAACATCAGCATTAAAATCAGGAACAAGTCAACTACTTAATAGCTATAAAGATATAACTTCAGGAATTACACAAACTGGTACAGGTTTAAATAGCTTGTCAGCTGGTATAGATAGCACAGTACAAAATCTTGACCAGACTATTGCTGGTAATCAGCAGATTGTACAAAACTTGACTACTTTTGCAGCTTCTTTACCTGACGGAGCACAGAAAACACAACTTAATGCATTAATTACTAGTTATCAAGGTATAATTCATAATCAGCAATTAATTAGTGCTTCCATGAAAGCTGGTAATGGTGGAATTAAAGATGGAACTTTCGCTTTAATAAATTGTAATAAGCAATTAGCAGCAGGAGCTGGTCAGTTTAATGCTGCTTTAACAACATTAGATGCTTCAGTAGCCGAATTAAACGCTGGTGCAAAAGAACTTACTGCTGGTTTAGGACAATTGGATGGACAAAAAGGCACGTTAATTGAGGGTATAAAAGCTCTTGATAATGGTGCTCAGCAGTTAGATGCAGGTCTTCAGACATTTAAAAAAGAAGGCATTGATAAGATTATTACTGCAATGGGTGGGGATCCTGAAGGATTATCTCAGCGTATTGATGCTATAAAGAAGCTATCAAAAGAAAACAACAATTTTTCAGGAGTAAATAAAGATATTAAATCATGCGTAAAATATGTTTTTGTTACTGATAGTATTCTTGTTAAATAGCTTCGAATCATAGCACTAAAACTTCTTAGCTAATAAAATGCTGTATGTTATTTCATACAGCATTTTTTACTATACAATTATAATAATCTTGAGTTTTATTTTAATTTATGCTACGATATATTAATAAAATTGTAATGGGGGATACGTATGAAATATATTATTGCCTTGGACCAGGGGACAACAAGCTCGCGAGCAATTATTTTTGATGAAAATCAGAAAATTGTTGCAATCAGCCAGAAACAACTTACACAGATTTATCCACAGCCTTCATATGTAGAACACAACCCTAATGAGATCTTTTTATCACAGTACAGTGTATTTGAGGATGTTATTGAACAAAGCAATATAAATATAAAAGATATAAAAGCAATAGGTATAACCAATCAACGCGAAACAACAACTGTATGGAATAAAAATACAGGTGAACCAGTTTATAATGCTATTGTATGGCAATGCAGAAGGACTGCTACTATATGTGATGACCTTGTAATACAAGGTTTATCAGAGAAAATTAAAGAAAAAACAGGGTTGCTTGTTGATGCATATTTCTCTGCTACAAAATTGAAGTGGATACTTGATAATGTTCCTGATGCACGTAAATTAGCACAGAATGGCGACCTGCTATTTGGAACTGTTGATACTTTTTTAATATGGAAGTTAACAAAAGGGAAATTGCATATAACGGATTATACAAATGCTTCAAGAACTATGATGTTCAATATTAAAACACTAGAATGGGATAAGGATATCCTTGATATTCTTGATATTTATGAGTGTATGTTGCCTGAGGTAAGAAATTCAAGTGAAATTTATGGAACATTCAATTATAAAGGCACTGATATTCCAATTGCAGCAATAGCTGGTGATCAGCAGGCAGCTTTGTTCGGACAAACCTGCTTTAGCAAGGGTGAAGCAAAAAACACATATGGAACAGGCTGTTTTCTTCTTATGAATACAGGAAGTGAATTGCATTACAGCAACAATGGATTATTAACAACCATTGCTATTTGTATTAATAACGAGGTTCAGTATGCGCTTGAGGGAAGCGTTTTTATTGGCGGAGCAATAATGCAGTGGCTCCGTGATGAACTTAAAATGATTTCAGATGTAAAAGAAGTATCGTCAATAGCTCAATCTGTTGAGGATAATGCTGGAGTATATATTGTTCCTGCTTTTACTGGTCTTGGTGCTCCATATTGGGATATGTATGCACGTGGCAGCATTTTCGGACTGACAAGAGGCTCTAAGAGGGAACATATAATAAGGGCTGCTGAAGAAGCAATTGCTTATCAGGTGAATGATTTGATTTCTGCTATGTACAAAGAGACGGGAATAAATCTTTCTACATTAAATGTTGATGGTGGTGCAAGTTCTGATGAATTTTTAATGCAATTTCAGGCTGACATTATTAATAAATATGTTCAAAGACCTAAAATTTGTGAAACTACAGCTTTAGGGGTTGCATATCTTGCAGGACTTGCAACAGGAGTATGGAAAAGTAAAGAAGAAATAAAACAAATGCATATTATTGATTATTGTTATAAGCCGAATATGCAAGAAGATAAAAGACAAAAGCTTTTAAAGGGTTGGAACAAGGCAGTTGCACGTTCGCTTAAGTGGGAAGAAAACTAATAATTATTATTTTCTTAAGAGATTGTATAATTTCCGGTATTGTACTATAATAACATTATGTAATAATAGTTTAAAAAGATAGACATATTCTTTTTAAAGGGGAGTATTTATGAAAAACGGTTTTATTAAAGTTTCCTGTGCAACACCTCATATAAAGGTTGCAGATTGTGACTATAATGCAGATAGCGTTATTAAAATAATAAAAGAAAGTGATATAAAAGGTGTAAAGATTATTGCCTTTCCTGAGCTTTGTATTACAGGTTATACTTGTGGAGATCTTTTTTTGCAGGATAGATTAATAAAATCTGCTTTTAAAAATATTATAAGAATAAAAAATGCAACAGAAAACTTGGATATTATTACAATAGTTGGTGCACCGATAAGATGTAATGGCAAGTTATATAATTGTGCTGTTGTCATCAAAAATGGAAATATTTTAGGTATAGTTCCAAAAACTCATATTCCTAATTACAGTGAATTTTATGAGAAGCGACATTTTGAACCAGCACCAGATAAAAATATACTTGTTACTATAGAAAATAATGAATATCTCTTTGGTAAGAAAATTATTTTTACAGATACTCAGATTGATTCTTTTTCTTTTGCTGTGGAGATATGTGAGGACTTGTGGACACCACAGCCACCTTCAATTAGTCACGTTATTGCTGGCGCTACAATTTTAATTAATTTATCCGCAAGCGATGAAAACATAGGTAAAGACAAATACAGAAGAAGTCTTGTTTCTGCACAATCAGGAAGTCTTATGTGTGCGTATTTATATTCGAGTGCAGGTGAAGGTGAATCAACAACTGACTTGATTTTTAGTGGGCATAATCTAATCTGTGAAAATGGTACTACACTTGCAGAAAGTAAGTTATTTGAGAATTCGATAATCACATCAGAAATTGATGTTCAGAAGCTTGAATATGAGCGAAGAAGAATGACAACATTCCCTGCTAATGACAAGACTGGTTATGAACAGGTGCTGTTTTCAGTTAAACGGGGTGAAACTGAACTTACACGTTTTGTTGACCCTTATCCATTTGTTCCATCTTCTGATAGTGAGAGGGCAGAACGCTGTGAGTCTATTTTAAAGATGCAGTCACTTGGCTTGAAAAAGCGTATTGAACATTCGTATGCAAAAACTGTTGTTCTTGGGATTTCAGGTGGGCTTGATTCTTCACTGGCTTTACTTGTTGCAGTTAATGCAATGGATATGCTTAAGCGCCCTCATACAGACGTTGTTGCTGTCACTATGCCTTGTTTTGGTACCACAAAACGGACTAAAACAAATGCAGAAGTTTTATGCGATAAGCTTGGGGTAACATTAAGAACTATTGATATAGCGGAAGCTGTGAATGTTCACTTTAAGGATATATCTCACGATCCAGAAAACCATAATGTAGTATATGAAAATTCACAGGCAAGGGAACGAACCCAGATTTTAATGGATGTTGCCAATCAGACAAATGGACTAGTTGTCGGTACTGGTGATTTATCAGAGCTTGCACTTGGCTGGGCAACATATAATGGAGATCATATGTCAATGTATGGAGTAAATGCAAGCGTTCCAAAGACACTTATCCGTCATATTATTAAATATTTTGCAGATACAGTAAAACAAGATGAGCTTAAAACTGCTTTATATGATATTCTTGAAACGCCAGTGAGCCCAGAACTTCTTCCACCGAAGGACGGGGTAATCTCACAGGTTACGGAAGATATTGTTGGTCCATATGAATTACACGATTTCTTTTTGTATTATGTTGTTCGTTTTGGTTTTACACCTCAGAAAATTTACAGACTAGCTGTGTATGCTTTTAATAATAAATATGATAAAGAAACAATCTTAAAATGGTTAAAGGTATTTTATAAGAGATTTTTCGCACAGCAGTTTAAGAGAAGCTGTCTACCTGACTCGCCAAAGGTCGGAACAGTAACACTTTCACCTCGTGGTGACTGGAGAATGCCAAGTGATGCCTGTGTAAAGATATGGCTTGATGAATTAGAAAGTATTAATTAAAGGTGATAATTTGAAGAAAGTAAAGTGGCGTGGTGGTGCATTAATTGCTCCACTACCACCTGTGATGGTAACCTGTGGAACTGAAGAAAAACCTAACGTTTTAACAATTGCGTGGACGGGGATACTCAATACAATTCCCCCGAAAACATATATCGCTGTTCGTCCATCACGTTATTCCTATAATCTTATAAAAGAGAGTAAGGAATTTGTAATAAATCTTACACCAGCTGATCTTGTAAAAGCCTGTGATTATTGTGGAGTTAAATCAGGGAATAAGTTTAATAAGTTTGAAGATATGAAACTAACAACACAAAAGGCGAGTGTTATATCTGTTCCACTTCTTGAACAAAGTCCGGTTAGTATTGAATGTAAGGTCACTGATATTGTTCCGCTTGGCTCTCATGATATGTTTATCGCTGATATTGTAGCAGTAAATGTTGCTGAAGAGATTATTGACAGCAGTGGGAAGCTACATCTTGATAAAGCAAATCTAGTTGCATATTCACATGGTGAATATTTTGAACTCGGCAGAAAGCTAGGTTCATTTGGTTTTTCAGTTCAAAGAAAGAAAAAGAAGTCTTATCATAAGAATAAAAGGAGTGATTAAAATCACTCCTTTTATTTATTCATCCTTAATTAGTCTTGCAATCACTATTCTTACCTCGTGGTTTTTCCCGTCAATTAGAATACTTTCAAAAGGCACATCATTATCGAATTGTCCACTATGTTGACCTCTTGTCACTATAATATGAAAATGTGTATTACTATAATCCATATTAACTTCATATTCATCCCATTCATCAGGGAGGCAGGAATTAAATCTTATTTCTTTTCCTTTTATTTTAATTCCAACAAACCATTCAAATATTAATCTGTAATACCATGCTGCTGCACCAGTATAAATTGACCACCCGCCACGACCATAGCACTGTGGATTAGTATAAATATCCGCTGTCATAAAATATGGCTCATTTTTAAAAATATCTGCTGTGCTATTATCTAAATATTTATTAGCTGGATTTAATATTGTTAGTGCCTTAAAGCCCTTTTCAGTCATACCTGATTGCATTAGTGCTATTGCAAGCCAAATAGCTCCATGAGTATACTGACCACCGTTTTCTCTTATGCCTCTTGGATATGATGTTGCATATCCAACTGGCATTTCATTTTTCTGGAAGGCTGGAGTAAATAGCTTAATAAGATTATATTTTTTATCCACAAGATATTCATAAGCTGAGTTCAAAGCTATATTATTTCTTTCACTTTCTGGCAAATTAGCAAGAACAGCAAAGCTTTGAGCAAGGGAATCTATCTGACAGGCGATACAATCCTTAGAACCAAGCTCATCACCATTATCAAAATATGCTCTTATATACCATTCTCCATCCCAGCAATTATCGACAATTGCATTTGTAAGAATTTCTGCTTTTTCTATATAATCATCATGTGCAGTTATGTCATTAACTTTTTTAGCAATTTCAGCAAATCTCTTGAGAACAATTATCATGAATTCTGACAGCCACACACTTTCGCCCTTGCCGTTAATTCCTACGCCATTGAAGCTGTCATTCCAGTCGCCACATCCTATAAGAATAAGGTTATGCTCGCCAAGCTTAAAAGCATAATCAAGTGCTTTCTTACAATGAGTATATACACTCTCAACAAGTGAAGTTTTGTAAACCTCGCCATATATTTCGTGCTTTCCTTCTTCTAAAACAATACCTTGACAATATGCGATGTTAATTCCTAATATGTTTAAATCATTTGTCTTATCAATATACTCGCATACTGTGTAGGGGAGCCATACAAGATCATCACTGTATTTTGTCCTTACACCGCGCATAATGCCTTTAGGTAGCTTATGCCACCAATGCAGAACATCGCCTTCAAAAAATTGTGCTGTACATGCTCTTGCAATCTGTTGCTTTGTTATTTCAGGTTTAGTCAATAAGCAACAACAAGAATCCTGAAGCTGATCCCGGAAACCCCATGCACCTGAATTCTGATAAAAACCTGTTCTTGCGTATAATCTTCCGCCTAACGCCTGCCAGTTTAACCATGTATTGAAAATATTATTGAGGTTGCTGTCTGGTGTATGGAGTTTTATATTGTTTGATAATTCATACTTAAAATTGTTAAATAGATTTGGCATAAGTTTACTTGATTCTTTTGTTGTACCAAAACACAGATAGAAGTCAAAAGTGTTGTCTGTTATATTACTTTTTTCTACATTTACTATTACTGTTGCACAAGGATAATTTGAAGAGTACTGTGAATTTTCTTCCCATTTTCCATTTAAAAATGCTTCTCGGTTAGTAATATATTTTACAACTTTTTTTGAAGAATGGATAGACATATACCCTTGTATATCCTTATTGAGTGGATTGTTAGCAAATAATATATCGTTTTCATATGAAAATTTAATCATTCTTGAATTATCTCTTGAAACCGCAAGGACAGGTTCAGTGTAATATGCTATTTCTGCACTAATATTCTTTATCTTCCAGTCAAGCTCAAGAGAAATCTTTTTAGCCATACCTTTTTGTGAAACTGATACTGTTACTTTACTTATAAAGTATTTACATTCACCGTAATATACTGATTTTTCAGGTGAAAACTCAACAGCTGATCCATAAATAACATCATAGTATTCATTATTTATTTTTACTATAAGAAGTTCGCCTCTGTTATCTGTCCGGGTATCATTTTCCCATGGTGTGAGCTTGTTTTCTCTTGAATTAATAGCATAAGTGTATCCAAGTGAATTGTTAGATAACAATGTTCCAAACACAGGGTTAGCAAGAATATTACACCAAGGCACTTTTGTTTCTTTGTTAATAATATATGAGCCTTGATTAAAACCACCATTTTCTAACGGAGCTTCAATTTTTATATTCTGCTTTTCCATAGGAATAAAATCAATAGGTTCAAATTTAGGTAATGGTGGATAAATTCTTACCATTGAAAGTGGTGCAACATGAACTGCAACAGCATTCAGTAGGTTTATAATGTCTTTATCCACATTAAATGTATCTATCAGGTGTATTCCACCATTGACAGATAAACTGTCTGTTAATCTTTCTGAATGAATAACATTTAAGAGCATATTGTATATCTGCCTGTCGTATTCGCCTTTATCGCTAAAAGTAATGACAAGATCAAATTGTATTCCGCAAAGTTTAAGGATGTTATGGCATCTTACGTATCCTGTTATTCTTTCTGTTACATTGATGCTATTAATGTTTACAAGAACCAAAGGTAAATCTCCAGATATACTTAATCCCCATAATGAACTTAAAGACAAAGTGTTGTTTTCAATGGCGTTAATTATTTCCTTGCAATCATATTTTTTGAACATTAATTGAGGCAGAATAGTGTTAACAAGTCGGCCTTCAATTGATGATGATAATGTTAATGATGAAGGAATTGTATATATAACCTTACTATATCTGAGTTGTGAAATATTGGAGAGCAAATCTTCTTTATTTAATGCAGTCAGTATAAATAGATTCAATTCTTTTTGTTCATTTGCCTTAAGTGAAATATTTGTCTTTATAAAAACTGCTGGGTCAGGAATACGGTTATAAGTCGGAATAAAGTTTTCCTTATTATTAAAAATATTTGAAATACTGCTTGCTACAGGAATTAATTCCTCTCTTGAAAGATTACAATTTAATTCAATATTCTCAAGAAAACCAATTGCACAATAAACTTCATCGTCGTTGTGTCTGCTTTTTCTAGAAATAATAATAGTTTTAAGTTCAATATCATAAAAAACTTTAAGAAAAAGCTTACTGAAGGCAGGGTGAGCAGCATTATCAGCGAAGTTTGAAAGTACAGGTTGAATATAACTCAACAAATTTACTGATTTATTTTTTGCTGAAGTGTTTTTTATTGCAAACTGTCTTATTTCACAAGGCAGATTATTGTGAAGATGAACTTTCATACCTATCTGAAGTTTATCAGCATTCCTGAAGTATGAAACGGTATTATCATCAAATTCGACTGACATTTCTTCATGATTTTTATATTCTGGTAGATATGTCAGACAGTAATGATTGTTATCTTCAGAAACTGCAAAATAACATCCCTCGGGGCGCCTCAATACATCGGTAGTACGTTGATAAACGTCTTTTCCCTGATACATTGCAATTGAAATTCCTGTATCAGTTAGTATAAGTGTATATTCGCCATTGCATAGAAGCTTGACATTTGGTTGTAATGGTTGCATTGACTCAAAATATAAGTTTTCTGCTTCCTTTAGTTTCGCGTGTTGAGTTTCAGGCTTTTTATAAATATCTTCAAAAACTATTGCTCCAGAAATTATTTTTTCCTGAAGGAGTTCATCTGCATTGCTCATATGTTTATCTTTTGAAAATCTTTTTTTAATTCGAGCATTTTGAAGAGTATTTGAAATTGAAACAATACTCATACCAACGTGATGTGCCATATAGCTTTTTATTATTGCACCGCTTGAAAGTCCTCTTGAATTTGAAAAGTCAATTGCTTCATAAAAACCATAATTTCCAAACATACCATATTTTTTCAACTTTTCAAGGTTCTGAAAAGCTGAACTAAAATCATGTTCAAGTACAAGATATGTTGAATATGGTGAAATAACAAGTTCATTATCTAGTCCGCGTTTGAGTCCAGTATTCTGAACACCATGTGCTTTATATTGATAATTAAGTGCATTATCAAAAGCGAAATATCCACTTTCTGATATTCCAAAAGGAACATTATTGTCTTTTCCTCGCTTTTTTTGACAGTTAAGACAGTATCGTAAGCCTTCATATGAAAGTGAACCGTTTTCACTTGAAAGAAGAAGTTCAGGCATAAAGTATTCAAACATAGTCCCTGAATATGAAACTGGTCCTGAATATAAGCCCTGACGTGACATAGTTCTTCCAAGGTGCTTCCAATGTTCTTTTGGAACCTGCCTTTTTGCAATAGCAAAGTACGAAGTCATTCTGGCTTCACTCATTAATAGGTCATAATAGTGTGTTGAATATTTATTGTCATTAGGATTATAGCCAATAGACAGAAGACCTTTGTCATTGTCATAAAAATTGCAGATTTCAGTGTCATCAATTAATTTTTGTATTCGATCAATAAGATCTTTTATTTTACTTTTACCCGCAGCATATTCTTTCAGCCCCTCTTTTAATGCAACAAGACAGCATGCAAAGTTACCACTGTCAACAGTTGAAACAAATGGATTATTTGAAACTTTTAGATTCTTTGTATCATACCAATTATAAAGATTACCTTTATATTTTTCTAAAGATTCAACGCTTGATATGGTTCTCTCAATTCTTTTATATAATCCATCTGTATCAATAAAATCAAAATCTCTTGCTACAAGTGTCGAGAGTAACATTAATCCTATATTTGTAGGAGATGTCCTGTGGCATATACGAAACACTGGTGCAAACTGCACATTATCTGGTGGAAGATAATTCTCATTTTTTGTTGCATAGTCTTCATAAAACTGCCACATTGCCGCAAGTTGAGTTACTATTTCAGACTTTTTAGTCTCACTAATCTGTGGTGTTCTATAATTATATGGAATATCCGAACATCTAATTATTATCAGAGAAAAAATCAGTATAATGCCATATGCTTTAGATAAATTATTATTCGAAAATAAAATTAAGATACCTATAATAACAGGAAATAAATATATCTGCGAAAACGACAGTAAATTAATATTTAATTTATCTGTTTGTGCGGCCGTTGTCCATTCAAGTAGTTTTTTCTTCGAATAGAATTTTCTCCACAAAGATTTTATAATTGCATCACAAGAAATTATTGCATTTTGTGGGAGAAGTATAATTGAGAATACAGCTTTTGATAAGACTTCTGTTGTTTGAGATACAACATTTGAATAATATTTTCTTGAAATATTAAATAATCCGTTGTGAATTATTGATGACACAAAAGCAATTATATAAGGAACAGTAATTGCAATTAATCCAATAAAAGTCAGACAAAAACCTGCTGTCGTGTTCAGAATAATAGACACCAATAGTAGAATAAGCAAATTTACAGGCAATAAAGCTCGTCTGATGTTATCAATCAGTTTATATCTTGAGAGCAAAGTATAAGGATTTGGAATTGTTCCATTTGCAGATTTTATTTTATGGGAAATAAATGATATATTTTGAATGTCACCACGAATCCATCTGTGCTGTCTTTTAAAATAACTTACGATTGATGAAGGGAAACTATCCTGAAATTCAATATCACCAGCAAAGGATGTTCTCAATAATTCTCCTTCAAGTATATCATGACTTAGTACCTGTTCTGATGGGAAGAAATTGATACATAGCTTATAATATGAATCAATATCTATTAGGCCTTTTCCTGAAAAAATACCTTCATCAAAAGTATCCTGATAAAGATTAGCTGAGGAAGTGTCATAAGCACAGCTAGAACCAATTCCACCTACTAATTTTGAAAATGGTGTTTTTAATGAACTTTTTAATAATGTTGTTACTTTAGGTGTAATTATTCCATATCCAGCTACTACACGATTATTTTCAATTACCGGTTTGTTCAATGGATGAAGAGCAATACTGACAAGTTCGGGGATAGTATCCATCAGTGGCTTTGTATCACTATCAAGTGTAACAATATATTTTACTCTGTGTATGAAATCGTCATCGCCAACAAAAGCAGCAAATGATACTTTATCATTTTTTATATATCTGACAAGTTGTTCTATTGCACCTCTTTTTCTCTCATATCCCGTATAGGTTTCCTGTGTTTTGGAATATGTTCTATTTCTTATAACAAGATAAAATCGGTTATTGTATTTTTCATTCATTTTGTTGATTATTCTTTTTGCATTTCTTATCAAAGCTTTGTCTTCTGCATTTTTAAGATAATCTGATTGTTTGAAGTCACATAAAGCGCAGATTCTAATATCTTCTGAAATATTTGTGTAATTTAAAGATATTAATTTTTCTTGAAGTGAATAAATATCTTTAGTGCTTGTTAATACAGTTGAATATACGGCAAGTGTTTCAGCTTTACAAAGATGATTATTACTTGTATCAATTCTTGGTAGATATGTTATGTGCTGATTTTTTGATATTATATTTTCAATAATTACTCTGGATATTTCATAGTAAGGTAATAATAGTAATATCCAGACCCAGAAATTATCAAGTAAAAAAGTTGTTGCTAATGATAAAATAATTGTTAAAGCACAAATTAAAGATATATATATTACTGGAGTTATTCTTTTATATAATCTATTGTATTCATTAAATATATAATATCCAACGTGCCCTGTACATTCGTTGGTGTTATTTTTGTACTGTTTATTTGCCTGTAATAGAAAATTTTTAGCAACTTCAACTTCAAGTTTTTTGTTTTTCTTTGCAATTTCTGCAGTTCTGAATCTATATATTCTTTTTGTGTCATAATCCATAGTCGGATAAATTCCACTTATTTCACTTGAATAAACTCTTTCAAGAGGGCTACATTCGCTGATAATACTTTTTTGCTTAATTGTATCACTTTTAGTCATAAGAATAATTAAATCTAATGGGGAAAAGTTGGGTTTGTTATCAGATATATAAATCTGCATAAAACTACTTATAAGAATATATCTGAACTGCCAAATTATAAGTTCAAACTCAGAATTTGATATGTCTCTATGACTTGAAAATGAATTCAGAGCATTTATTAAATTATTTTCTTCGGGCAACTCACTTCCTTTGCATAAATCAAGAATTAGTTTTCCAATAAGTGGCTGCTTATTCTTATTTACTGAAATAAAATCCTTTTTATTGGATTTTAATAGAGTTTTACAAACCTTTTCAATAATATAGTAATTATCAAAAAGAATTTGCTCTTTAAAACTATCAGGATGAGAATAAATTATTTTTCTATATTGTTTTTTAATACTGTATAGATTATGTTTTAGTTCTCTATGAAGTCTTCCTAAAGGGATTATCTTTACATCTTTATCTAAATACTTTATTTTTTCCAAAATATCACCTCAAAAATATGTGAAAGATTAAATGAAAATATTTTTAATCAACTTCTTTTTAATATTCCCGAAAATGTTGTAAATATATATTGTTAAATTTGCAAATAGCAATGAATAGTGATATAATTTTTTTAGTATTAATTTTTATTGTAGTTTTAAATATAGGAGAATTAAAATGAAGTATGTAGTTTTATTATGTGATGGTATGGCAGATTATCCTGTTGAGGAACTTGCTGGAAAAACCCCTATGGAAGCATCAAAGACTCCAAATATGGATATGCTTGCAAAGAAATCAACAGTAGGACTTGTAAAAACCGTACCAGATTATTTAAAGCCAGGAAGTGATGTAGCAAATCTTTCTGTACTTGGATATGATCCAGCAATTTATTATTCAGGTCGTTCACCGCTTGAGGCTGGAAGTATTGGTATAGATATGAAAGAAACCGATGTATCCTTCAGATGCAACCTGGTTACGCTGTCAGATGAAGAAAATTATGAAGCAAAAACAATTTTGGATTACTGTTCAGATGATATATCAACAAGAGAGGCAAAAGTTCTCATTGAATATCTTGCCGAGCATTTTAACAGCGAAGAATTTCATCTTTATTCTGGAGTAAGCTACAGACACTGTCTTATATGGGATAATGGAACACTTGATGTAGGAACATTAACACCACCTCATGATATAACAGGCAATCCAATCAAGGAATATATTCCATCTCACAAAAATGCTGAAAAGCTTTATGATATGATGAAAAAGAGCTATGATCTTTTGAAGAATCACCCTGTTAATATTGAAAGAATTAAAAAAGGCTTAAAACCAGCAAACAGTATGTGGTTCTGGGGCGAGGGGGTAAGAAAGCCATTAATGCCATTTAAAGAGAAATATGGCTTAAACGGTTCTATGATATCTGCAGTTGACTTGTTAAAAGGCATTGGAAAATTTTCTGAAATGAATGTAATTAAAGTTGAAGGTGCGACAGGCTATATAGATACTAATTTTGAAGGAAAAGCTGAAGCAGCTGTAAGTGAATTAAAAAATGGTAAAGATTTTGTTTATATTCACGTTGAAGCACCAGACGAATGTGGCCACAGATACGAAATTGATAACAAAGTAAAATCTATTGAAATAATTGATGAAAGGATTCTTGGATATGTAATAAAAGAGCTTGATGGCTTTGATGATTATAAAATTATGATTTTACCTGATCATGCAACCCCGCTATCATTAAAAACTCATACAAATGATCCTGTTCCTTTCCTTATCTATAATAGCTCGAAACCTATAAGAGGAGTAAATAAATATACTGAAGAAACTGGTAAGTCTACTGGTCTGTATATAGAAACAGGTCATACAATAATGGATTATTTTATTCAGTTATAAAAAACAGCTGGAAGCATTTTTGCTCCCAGCCATATGATTTTGATTTATTTATTTAGTTTATCCTTGATTCTGTTAAAGGTTTCCTCGCTGATTATATGTTCAATTCTGCAAGCATCTTTTTCAGCTGTTTCTAATGAAACATCAAGTATATTAGTTAGAAATTCTTTTATAGTTTCATGTCGTTCATATATCTCCTGAGCTTTTTTATAACCGCTGTCAGTTAATATAATATTTCCGTTTTTCTCAACAACAATTAAACCAGCATTTTTTAGAATACCCATTGCTCGGCTTACACTTGGCTTTGTATATTCAAGCTCATTTGCAATATCAATTGATCGAACAGAACCATTTTTTTTACTTAATAAAAGAATTGTTTCCAGATAATTTTCTCCAGACTCATGTATTTTCATATTCGATCACTCCCTTAATTTGATATTCTTATTTTATAACATTTTTTCTAAAATTGCAAGTATCTAGTTGATTATTTTTATGAAAATTTACCAAATTGTATGAATTTACAAAAATTCTACGAGAATATATGCGTTTTTGAAGATTATATTAATAATTTTTTTGCAAGGAGTATCTATGATTTTATATCAGTATCCAAAAAATAAATCTGTACTTGAAAAAAGAGCGAAAAAAAATAATATCTTAGTTGAAGGTAAAAAACTTAAGAAAAATTTTATCATTAGCATGGGGATATCTATTATTATTATTGCAGTATCCTTTTATGCAAAAGTATGGTGGGTTATGGCAATATGCATATTGATAGCAATTTATAATTTTTCAGTTTCTTATATTGCTTACAGAATTTTTATACAATATTCAAGTGATAAAATATATACAAAATTATTTGATGATAAAATCATACATTGTCAGCCTTGCTTATTCAATAATAATATAAAGAGTTATGAAATAAAATATGAAGATATATTATTTTCAAAACAGGGGAGACTGGGCGAATTTGAAATACATCTAAATAATAATCATAGCTCGAATGTAACTATAAATAATAAAAATAAGATATCACCGGTTTTTTTAAAGGACAATATAGCAATTCTAAAGTTCAGCAGTATAGAACCAAAGATGTACATCATTGACAATCTTGCAATTCAGTTTAAATATTTCAAAGTATATCATAGTAATAATAAATAAAAATGTATACGCATTAATATATTTTATAAACATTACGTAGAAAATATCTTATTATCTTTACTTTAGCATTTTAATTTGATAATATAATAAAGTAATATTATTTAAAGGAGTAACTTATGAGAAAATCAATTTTTAGAATATTAGCAATTTTAACTTTAATACCTGTTCTTTTATTCTCAGGTTGTGTAAAGAAAAAAGATAAAGAATCAGGCGATCAATCACTAAATAAAGTAACAAAAAAAGGTGAGCTTGTTTTAGGACTTGACGCTTCCTTCCCACCAATGGGATTTAAGGATGAAAATGATAAGATAGTTGGCTTTGACATTGATGTTGCAAGAGAAGTCTGCAGCAGAATGAACATAAAATTGAAAACTCAGCCTATAAACTGGGACAGTAAAGAACAAGAACTTGATGCTGGGAATATTGATTGCATTTGGAATGGTATGTCATATAGTGATGAACGTGCTAAAAAAATGACACTTTCAAATCCTTATATGAACAACAGTATGGTTCTTGTTGTTCGTAAAGATTCAGGATATAAGTCTCAGGCTGAACTAAAAGGTAAGAAGATTGCTGTTCAAAATGGTTCAACAGCGCAGGAAATTCTTGATGCATCTGACTTTAAGAAAACTGTAAAAGAATCTATTCCTCTTAAGGATAATACTTCAGCCTTCGTTGAACTTGATATGAAGACAGTAGATGCTGTATTCCTTGATGTTGTTGTTGCTGATTATTTCATTAATGCTAATCATAAGGATTATGTAGTTCTTCCTGATGGTCTTGAAGAAGAGCAGTATGTTATTGGTTTTAGAAAAGGGGAAAATGCCTTAAAAGACAAAATTGAAGCAACACTTATTGAAATGAAAAATGACGGAAAACTTGCTGAAATATCAAATAAATGGTTTGGCAAGGATGTTACAACAGTTAAATAACTGGATATTTTTTCTGATTATCAAAGCGTGAAAGTTATTGCCTTTCACGCTTTTTTACGTTATAATGATAAAGTATTAAATGTATGGGGATGTATTAAAAATGGATTATGCAAAAGTTATAAATATACTCAGTAGTGGTGTAGGGACAACCTTAAAAATATTTGGACTTACATTATTGTTTTCAATTCCTGTTGGTATGCTTGTTGCATTAGGAAGAATGTCGAAATGCAAGCCATTATCTTGGTTTCTTAATCTTTACATACTTATAATGCGCGGAACTCCTCTAATGCTTCAGATTATTGTTGTTTTCTTTGCAATACCAACTCTTCAGCAGAATCCTCCAGGATTTTTAAAAGATTTCTTTGATACTTACCAGATAGAAAATATGGATAGATTTACTGCAATCATAGTTGCTTTTTCAATTAACTATGCAGCATATTTTGCCGAGATATTCAGAGGCGGTATTTTATCAATACCGAAGGGACAGTATGAAGCAGCCTCGAGTCTTGGCTTTACAAAGAAACAGACATTCTTTAAAATAATTCTTCCACAGGTTATAAAAAGAGTGCTTCCTGCAACATCGAATGAGGTTATTACACTTGTTAAGGATACCTCTCTTGCTTCAATTATTGCTGTTAATGAATTGTTTGTAATAGCTACGCAGCAGAAAAATTTATATGTAAGTCTTACACCTTTATTTATAGCGGGAGCTTTTTATCTTTTAATGTGTTCATTTATTACGGTATTTTTTTGGTTTGCAGAGAAGAGACTTAATTATTATAAATAAGAGGTAAGATTATGGCTATTTTAGAAGTAAGAAATATATCAAAAAAATTTAATAAAACAAAAGTCTTAAAGGACATTTCATTTGATGTTAATGTTGGTGAAGTTATTGCGATAATTGGTCCATCTGGCTCAGGCAAATCAACTTTGTTAAGATGTATTAATCAACTTGAAAAAGTTAATGGTGGTACGATAAAAGTCTGTGATATGGATATGATAGTTGGCTATAACAACAATAAGCCTCAATATGCAGAACCTAAGGTTCTTCGTGCAATACGCTTAAAGATAGGTCTTGTTTTTCAGAATTTCAATCTTTTTCCACATATGAGTGTTATAAAAAACATAATTCAGGCTCCTGTTGATGTATTAAAACAGAATAAACAGATTGCAAATGAAACAGCTGATAAACTTCTTAAGAAAATGGGACTGAGTGATAAGGTAAACGCATATCCTTGCGACCTTTCAGGTGGGCAACAACAGCGTGTTTCAATAGCAAGAGCTCTTGCTTTAAATCCTGAGATACTTTTCTTTGATGAACCAACCAGTGCTCTCGATCCAGAGCTTACAGGTGAGATATTGAAAGTCATTAAAGATCTTGCAAAAGATAAAATGACAATGGTTATAGTAACGCATGAAATGGCTTTTGCACGTGATGTTGCTGATCGCGTTATATTTATGGATGAAGGCGTAATTGTTGAAGAGGGAACACCTGATGAAGTGTTTGGAAATACTCAGAACGAACGTACTAAACAGTTCCTCCAAAGATTTAGTGGCAGATAATAACTGAAGATAATATATCTGGATATATACTTACATAATAGGGAGAGTAACTATGTCTTTTAAAGAAAGATTTTTAGAGATATATAATACATATATTAAAAGAGATGGAGCCGATAAACTACTTGAGTATTTGACATCAAAGAACTGTGATTTTTTTGAAGCTCCGGCAAGTACAAGATTTCATGGTTCGTATAAAGGTGGGCTTTGTGAACATTCCCTGAATGTATATGACTGTCTTAAGGCTTACCTTGAGAGTGATAGGGTAATAAATACATATAACCTAAAATATTCCGATGAGACAATTGCTGTTGTTGCGTTGTTACATGACTTATGCAAAATTAATACATATAAACCAAGCTTTAGGAATGTAAAAGGTGACGACGGAAAGTGGATAAAGGTTGACACTTTTGAGTTTAGTGATACTCTTCCATACGGCCATGGTGAAAAATCAGTATATATAATAACAGGCTTTATGAGGTTATCTCGTGAAGAAGCATTTGCAATCAGATATCATATGGGTTTTTCGGGTGAAGAAAACAAAATTTCCATAGGGAATGCGCTTGAGATGTTTCCTCTTGCACTTGCTACAAATATAGCAGATATGGAAGCTACTTTTTACTTAGAAGAAAAATAAATAATTATTGACTTTTTATCAATGATATAATATAATATTATATCGTGATATGCTGTTATAGCTCAGTAGGCAGAGCACTTCCTTGGTAAGGAAGAGGTCGGCAGTTCGAATCTGCTTAACAGCTCCAATTAAAACAACGCAAAATAGGCATTTGCAGGACTTCTGCAGATGCCTATTATTTTTTAGTTGATAAAATGTTCAACAAATGTTCAACAAGATATTGAGAATCTATATGTCTATGACAAAAAAGGAAATCTTACTCAGACAATAAGACCAAATGATACAAAAACGATAACTGAATATAACAAGCTTAACCAGGTTTCAAAACTTACCAACTATGAAAAATGGGGCAGAGTAATCTCTTGTTTCCAGTATGAATATGATTCTTTAGGAAATATTACAAAAGAAGAAATTGAACAGGATTACACTAAAGTAGTCAATGAATATGGGTATAATGGCAGAGGAGAACTTGAAATTGTTAAGGAAACCCAAAAAGGAACTACAAAATACGTAAAATATGCTTATGATGCTTGTGGCAATCGTATTCAGATGGATGAATCTATTAACAATAATAAATACACTACAAAATATAATTATGATGAAGCAGACAGACTAAAAACTATTGACAGTGCAGGTAGATTCAATCAGGCATATACATATGATGTAAACGGTAATCTTGTCAAAGTTGACACCAATGGTACAAAAGTTGTAGAGTATAACTATACTATTGAAAACAGATTATAAGCAATCAGAGGCAACGGAAGACTTTTGATGGCTGCTCTTTATGATGGTAATGGAGATAGAGTATTTACACTTGGACTTGAAGATTTCGGTTGTCATAATCATAACCAGATGGAATATGACAATGACTTTAACAGCAGACTTACTTATACTGGTGGCTGTAATAGTGATAGTGAATTGCCATCAAAGAAGTTCGAGACTGATAATAAGTTCAATGAATTTGTTGATGGATTGATGAAGGATGCATATACACATCCTTCTGACAGAGTATATATTCCAAACAATTATTCAGGCGACTGGAACGGACAATATAAAGCAACATCTTATGTTAATGATGTTAATAACGAATATACACAGGTTCTTGCAGAGGAAACTGCAAGTTGCTATAACCCAAAAACATATACATATGGTAATGGCATGAACAGCGCTGAAAATGCATGGGAAAAAGATTATTATATGTATGACGGAAGAGGCTCTGTATCAAATTTAACTTCACAATATGGCTATAATATGGTATCATATAAATATGATGAATTTGGTAATCAGAGGGAATCTGGTTGGTCAAACTTCAACACATATGGTTATAACGGTGAGAGTTATGACTACATAACTGGCCTCCAATACTTAAGAGCACGTTATTATGACCCTGCAACAGGAAGATTCTTAACTCAGGATACTGTTCAAGGCGATGTAATGAATCCACTTACACAGAATCTTTACGCTTATTGTGGAAACAATCCGCTTAATTTAATTGATCCGAGTGGGCATTGGTTTGAAAAAGCAAAAAAGTTTTTAACTGATTCATTAGAAAAATTTAATGATAGTCCTGCAATGGATGTTATTGATGTAATTTATGCTCCAAAGGACAATAGTTATTCTCAGGCATTAAATGTTATGGGATAAAATGCGAGCCTAAAAGATGTAAGCAATTATAGAAGAGGATTTACAATAGGCTCTATGCAAAGAATAGTGGAACTGCCATTTGATATAGTAAATATTCCATATAATACATATAAACTTAGTGAAGTTTATTTGGAATATAAACAACATTACGTATTACCATATGTAAGCGAAGGTGCGATGCTAAAAGACTTGGGCGTTGGTACTTATAATAATATAAAGAAGTCTTTTTATAATGATATTATTAATGGAAGCGCATATAAAAGAGGTAATGTATCTGGTAGGATTACTGTTGATTTAGCAGTAATGATAGCTATATCGAAAGCTGCAAAAGCGGATTGTAATGCAAGTAAATTACTTAAAGTTCAAGATAGGCTTGAGCCAGCTGTTAAGTTGCCGAAATCGGTTACTGAGGGAACGCCTAAGACTGTTAATGCAATTCCGAAGAATCGTGTAGACCTTCATAATGACTTACTGAATAAAGGCTATAGATGTAATGGTACTTCAGAAGGCGGTTATGTAACATATATGCGTGATGATGGGATGAGGGTAGATATCAGACCTAATGGAGAAATAATAACAACAAAAAAAGAGTGGTTGCCAGATAACTCAAGAAAGATAACTGTAAGATATCAGTGGGATGGGACTCCTGTACCTAATGGAGGACACAACACTGGGGAATTTGTTGATACAATTGGAGACGGAACATTCTTACCTCCAAAACCAGGTAAATAATTAGTAGATAGGTGGTTAGGTATGGAGAATATTTTTACCGAAGTGATGCTAAATAAAATGGCTTTTGTTGAGTCGAAAAATGATATTAAATTTGAATTCTATAATTCTTCGAATGGAAATGATGTAGGTGAAATATACTGTAAAAATATATTTGCATTTAATTATCATACTACGTTTGAGCCAAATGAAGAAACATTGCCATGTTTAGTTCTAGACGTTAGTTCTTTCAAACTTGAAAAAGATGATGTAAGCTTGAAATTTGAAAAAATGAACTATTCATTTTCATTTTCAGATAGCCCAGCTATTCCTGAGAGCGATGAGTATTACTTATTCAAAATTCAAGGTGGTCCAATAGATGTTTCTATACTTTGTCAGCAGGTGGAAGTGAAAAGGGTATAAATTAATAAAACTAGGTCACACAGTTTTATCTGATGTGGCCTTTTTCTTTACATCTCAAAAGCTATATATTATAATGTTGGAAATGCTTATTAGACAGACTAAGTAAAAATTATGGATGGAAGTGAGGTGCTAGTGAATGAACAGTCAGAAATATAAATGCTGTTTTTGTGGTCAGCATATAGAATCTAATGATATTGATATTACATCACTGGTGGTATTGTCAAACTGGGATAAACGACAAGATTTACAGCAAGAACAACAGCTATTTTGCCATATGGAATGTTTAAGAAACAGAATAGATGTTAATATCCCATTGTATATTGCAGATATCATTGATTAATGCATTAAGTAAGGTCACACAGTTTTATCTGATGTGGCCTTTATCTTTACATCTAAAAAGTGATGTAGTATAATTATGGTAAAACAATTCAGATTATAGGATACTGTTCAAGGCGACGTAATGAATCCACTTACGCAGAATCTTTACTCTTACACACAAAATAATCCACTTAATCTAATTGACCCGAGTGGGCATATTTCAAAAGATTTAGTAGAAAGATTAAGAAACAGAGCAGATGAAATTAGCAATACATTACAACCAGCGATAAGAACAATACAAAGAATTATTTCACCTATAACAAGTATGTTCTCCTCGCTTAAAAATATTTTTACTAACCTACAAAAGGCACAGAAATTGAATGATGCACTTTGGCGTTCTTGCGATGCTCAATTACCAAAAGTGTTAGATCCCACCTTGAGGAAAAAATTAATTGCACAGCAAGTTAATGAGCTAAAAACGGAATATTATAAATCTAAAGAAAATGAATCGTACTTATATAAAAAATGAAAAGGTATACCTGAGCAAGTAAATTCAGGTGCAAAAATAACAGAATTAAAACCTGGTGGTAAAGCCATACAAGTAAAAGATCCGAACGCACCAAATATACATGACACACTGGATGCTTTAGGATTTATTCCTGTCGTTGAATATGTTGCGGACCCACTGAATGCTGCAATTTATGCTTATGAAGGTGATCGGGTTAATGCTGGAATTTCGGGCTTTTCTATCGTTCCAATTGTTGGAGATATAGGCTCTGGCGGAAAGTTAGCTAGCAAAGCTATAAAAAAAGGCGATAAACTTGTAGATTCTGCAAAAGCAGTTAGTAAGACAGATAATATAATTAATGGAACTGGAAAAACGGATGGCATAATTGGAAATATTTCAAAAGACAAACCAGTAGTTGTAATTGGAGAAAATATGGACAGGGTGAATCCTGTGGCAAAGCAATTGGAACAGTCAGGATATAATGTAAAAACATATAATCCAAGGAATTTCAGGTCTTCTCCAGGAAATCTCAATGTTAATGATATTGAGGCTAATCGTTCTTGGATTAGGTATTGGACAAAAGATAAAGGTTCTACTGTAATAGATATTGGAATTTATCCTGGCAGAACTGTAAGAAGTCCATTTTATGGTGTTGAAAATAGAAGTGTTTATAAAAATTGGAAATATCCAAATGTTATAAAATATAATCCATGAAAGCAGGTGGAGAAGTGGAAAAAATAATAATGGATTTTATTTTTCAAGTAGAAAAGGACTTTAAATTTTTAGAAGAAATGGGATATAAAAGAATAGAATCTATAATTAATAATAATGATTATTATCCTGATGAAGAAGTAGTTATAAGATATGTTAGCAAATCAATAGGCGTGGAAATATTTTGGTATTTTGCTGGTGCAAATATTGGAGTTGCTTTTATAGAACTTTGCAATGGAGAATTTCCAGATAAGAAGGTGTTTTTTGGAGAATGTAAGGAAGCTTCAAAGGCTATTAATCTATATACTCTTTCTAATTATATGAATAAATGCGATAATGAATTATTTTTATTAAAAGATGTTGATAATAATTCAGTAACAAAAATTAAACAAAGAGAAAAAATTATATTAGAAAATATGTCTGGTGTAATAGATGGATTATCAATTGCAGTGCGTAATTTAGCCCGTAGTATAATTGATGGTGATACATCTGATTTTGAAGATGTTATGGAATATCAGGCAGAACTACTGAAAAAACTATATTCGTAATTATAGATTAGAAAAGGTCACACAGTTTAATCTGATGTGCCCTTTTTCTTTACATCTCAAAATAAATACAGTATAATAATGGTAATCGATATGCTGTGATAATACTGTTCAAGGCGATGTAATGAATCCACTAACGCAGAATCTTTATTCCTACACACAAAATAATCCGCTTAATTTAATTGACCCGAGTGGGCATATTTCAATATTAATTAATCCATTAATTTCTTCTATTTTTAAGAGAATTACTGCAATTATAAGTATTTTTTCTGATGCTAATAGATTACAGCCAACATTTGCAAAAACAAAGAGAGTTCCTCCTCCTAACGTATCAAGCAATGAACCACCTACAGAAAAGTCTGGATACATTCCTCCAAAAGGGGGACCTGTAATTTTTACAGATCACAAAAAGTATTTGAGCGTAATGCACAACTCAATCCTTGCTTTTTAACATTTAATAATCTTGGGTATTTTTATGCTGAGGAAGGGAAATGGCGTTATAGTAAAAAAATTGGAGAAGGAAAAAGGCTTGGTATAAAATATTTGAAAAAGGCTGAAAAAATGCAGCAAAATTATAAGAATTTAATGGCTATAGGTGATGCATGCTTTGATTTGAAAAAATACAAAGCTGCTATTAAGTACTATTCAAAAGCAAGTAATTTTAGTGATAACTATATTTCATTTTATAATCTTGGTGTTTGCTACTATGAGCAAAAAGAATACTCAAAAGCATCTACTTATTTTAAACAAGCATTAGAAAAGTTCGGCAACGTTTCATCAGGCGTTCCTACTATTTCTAAAGGAGAAATATCTATTTCTTATGCATTTTCTGTGTATCAATATGACAGAAATGAGTTCATAAAAATAGTACAGAAAATACCACCAGAAGAATTAGAAGGTTATGAGCTTGATGAATTTACTCTCTGGTATCTATGTAATGATTTTGAACGATCTATTGATATCTTACCGAAAATGTTTGAACATTGGGGCGTTAGTACTGATGTAATGGCTATGGTATTTGAGTTATTGATATATTTTGATAGAAAAGAAGAGGCTATTGAACACATAAATGATAAGTTGGAAAGTTTAAAAGAATCTAGCTACAATACACGTGCTGAAGAAAGAAAGCTAAAAAAGCTGACATCAAATGCTCATTATAGGAAAAAAGCAATTTCTAAATTTCATTATACTCAAAATATTTTTAAGGATGACTACTATATATCTCCATACCAATGTAATGAGAAGGATGATAATACAGATTAAATATAAAAAAGCGAGGATGAATTATCATTCCCGCTTTTTCATGCTTTATTAATTATATTATTACTCCCATTTAAATAGTCTTACTGATAATGCTATGCACACTATTGTGACACCTAACATTATTATGACAGGAAGCCATACTTTATCAGTTTCTATTCCAAGAAATGTGTTCTTCACCAGCTTTATTCCTTGAGTGAACGGGAATAAGCTCACAACTTTCTGGAGTCCTTTCGGCATTACTTCAAGTGGTAGTGTTGTTCCTGAAAATACAAGCATCGGGAAGTACAGAATTGATGCAATTACACCAGATTGTTTTGAGTTTTTAGCTATTCCACCTACAAACATTCCAATTGATAAGGTGGAAATCATAGCGAGAAACCAGCTTCCGATAAAAGCTAAAGGATTTCCAATAAGTCTTACATCCCAGAATATTCTTGCAGCTATTGCACAGGTAACAAGCGAAATCATACAATAAAGAATATAGATAGCAAGTTCAACCAGAAGTAGTTTTATAGGGCTTATAGGTGTAACCTTAAAACGCTTGAGAATTTTACGCTCTCTGTAATCTGATATAATAATCGGCAATCCCATCAGTCCGCCAGCACACATTGATATTGCTGTAACTGCACCAAATGACTGCTGGAGGAAAGAATAGTCTGCTCCGTCAAAAGCTGGTTTTGTTCCATATATGAAGCCAAGAATCACTAAAACAATTAACGGCATAATCACTGCAAAGATAACCATATTCATATCACGGATGTTAAGCTTAAGTTCATTCTTAAAAAGAGTTAAATAACTTTTCATTCTTCATCAGCCTCCTCATCAGATAATAATAAATATGCATCCTCAAAATTTTCACAGTTGCACTGTTGCTTTGCTTTTTCAACTGTTCCACTGAAAACTGTTTCACCTTTTTTCAGTATACAGATTTGATCACAGAGTGCTTCAACCTCATCCATAAAGTGAGAAGTGAGAAAGATTGTAAGTCCTTTTCCTTTTAATTCTTCAAGGATTTTCCAAACACTGCGACGTGCCTTTGCATCAAGCCCTGTCGTGAGTTCATCAAGGAAGACAAGCTCAGGATCAGGGATAAGTGCAAGAACTATGAAAAGTCGCTGACGTTCTCCACCAGATAGGTTTTTAACAGTATTATTGATTTTATCGCCGATACGGAACTGATTACATAGTGCCTTCCAATCTGCAGGTTTTTTATAAAGGCAGGCAGTTTCTTCACACAGTTCGGATACCTTGATCTCAGCCTGATAATCACCTTTCTGAAACTGCACACCAACTTTTTCAAAAAAATCGCTGCGGTTTTTCTTAGGGTTAAGTCCAAGAAGTGTGAATGTTCCGTTGTCAGCAGTTTTTGTTCCAAGCATACATTCTATTGTTGTACTTTTACCAGCACCATTTGCACCAAGCAATCCGAAAATAGTTCCGTTCTGAACACTTAGGCTTAAGTTATTCACAACAGTTTTTCCGTTATATGATTTTGTAAGATTCTTTACACTTATTACTTCACTCATTTTGTGCCTCTTTTCTTAACGGCACGAAGTTCAATGTATCCACGTTCGCCACGAGGTTCAAGCTGAATGCGTGGATTACTGTCATCCCATTCGTAGCCTATTACTGATGGTGCATACCTATCCATTGAGAGTTGAACGCTATAAATAGCTTCACAATAATCTTCTTCCTTAAAAGGTTCACCCTGAAAGGCAAGATATTCTGCCTCTGGTAGACTGATAATATCAAATCCGTCTGGAATTATTCCGCTATAATCAGGAGTAACCTCTACTCCCTGAACATATGTAGAAGTTCCATACTTTATATATTTTTGAGGCAACCACATGCTGACTGGCTCATCATCAGGAGAAGTCATACTCATAAGGATTCCCCAGATATCACAGCCGACTTCTCCACCGTACTCAAAATAGTCTTTTGCACTGACACCTCTTTTGATAATTACCTTTCGTTCTGGCTTATGAATAACCTGAATAAAAATGCTTTGACTTTTTTCCATATCAAAATAATCCTTTCTTAATTCTATGAATTTTACGCCGTAAGGAATAAAAAGTGCAATAGGAACAGGATTATGTGCATATTGGCTTGGGTTGCAGCCAAACTCCCTGTTAAACGCTCTTGTGTAACCATCAACACTTCCAAACCCAAGTTCAAAAGCAATGTCAGTAATATTGCAGTTCTCGTTTTTTAAACGCACCGCCGAACGTGACAATCGTAGTCTTCTTATGTACTCGGATGGCGTCATAGCAAGGTATTCCTTAAAAAGTCTGTATGAATACCAGGGTGAAAATAATGATACTTTTGAAAGAGCTGACAAAGTAATCTCCTTATCAAGGTTTTCCTCAATAAATTCCTGCATATGTTGAACCGCTATTGTATGCTCATTCATTCCTTTCACCCCCTTACATTATTCTATTTTATATAATTTCATAATAAATCGCTCGACTTTTTTTGCTATTTATTAATTTCATAATATCATACCTGAGCATTGCTTTCAATGAAAAATATACTATCTTAAATCGTAGACAATTTAGTGAGATAAATGCATTTTACAAAACAAAAAGCGAGAATAAATTATCATTCTCGCTTTTTTATGCTTTATTAATTATATTATTAGTTTATATTTAACATTGTATTCAAATGGCATCTCTTGCGATGTAGTTTAACAATAATTTCTTCTAATATCTTCATTTTTTATTTTGTTTGTTTGGAGTTTTAGGCACCATATAGCAAAAGTGAAAAGCAATAGTATAATTAATAATTTCATATAGTTACGTATATGAATTATTGTCAGATTTTAATTTATATTAAAAGCCATTTCTAAGTTTAACAAATGTTCAACTATTTTATGAAAGTTTATAATAATACATTGTAAGTTATAATATTTTAAATAGTGAAAAGCTTTTATTATTGGGCTTTATTAAAAAATATCATAACTTATAAAAAGCTAATATCGTCTTTTGTAAGGAAGAGGTCGACAGTTCGAATTTGTTTAACAGCTCCAATGTAAAGCCCTTATCTATGCCGTTTGGCAAGAATAGGGGTATTTTTTATTTGAATTTGTTAGAAATAGTAATATCATTTTATTGAATTTGTATTTCTAAAAAGACTAATATTAGTTTACTGAGTAACATTTTGAAATTGTTAGAATATAATATTAAATGACATTAATGGGGGATTATTATGAAACAGGAAAAGCTTAAACTATCAAATCTTTGTATTAAATGTGAAAATGATAATTATGAGCCTTTTTGTTTTGATGTTTTAATAAAAGATAAGAAGAATAAAGTAGTTTTCCACAAAATACAAGCATCAAACGAATATAAACATTATTATATAGAAGAACTTGGCGAATATCAAATTAAAATATTGCCGTTAACTTGTAAGCAAAATCCAAAAGCAGCATACAGGTGGATAACCATTAATCCCAAATGTAAAAATGTGCAATTCTTTAAATTTATTAGAATATGTCCTACTCCTAAATATGTCTTAATGAATTTTACGTTAACTGACGCAAAATTTAAAAATTTTCCTATTCAGAAAGGAGTAATATATTTATGGCGCAGGTTTTTACCTTAAATTTTACTGACGGTACTGCTCCTGCAACTGAAATTGAGTTTGGTTCATACACTGTTGCTCAGAGTTCAGTAACGGGCTATTCAACTGCTACGATTATTCCAGCAACATTGACTGTTGATAGTACTACTGCTTCAGCTTTACCTATAACTCTTACGGCTGATGGTCAAGCTACAGTTACAATAACCGACAGCTTTGACAATCCAATAACCACTGGTGTTACGTTTGAAAGATACGTAAGTTTATCAGATTTGACTGGATATACACCAGTTGCAGGTGTTATTGATATTACGCAGGCTGCATCTGGCATATATACTATTAATTATCTTCCTTATGTTGATACAACAGGAATAAATGTTTACTTTAAAGTTTCAGCACCAAATGCAACTACAACAGATTTTACTATACCAATGACTCAGCAGACTGTTACGGGATTAACATTACAATTGCCAACAGCAGTTTCAGTAGATTCAACACTTCAGGATACTATGTATACTGGATTCCCGCTTGATGGTACAGTTACAGGTACACCTTCTTAACAATAAGTTAATTAAAAAAGAGAGGCATAATTGCCTCTCTATTTTTAATGAAAAATGCTGTAAGTTAAAAATGACTTACAGCATTGGTGCCGCTGACCGGACTTGAACCAGTACGATATTACTACCGAGGGATTTTAAGTCCCTTGTATTTTTCCTATTAAATAAGTATCAAATTTATTAGCAGCCATTTTCAAATTCTCGTTATCTAAGTGAGTATACCTTAAGAAGTATATGAAGATGAAAGTTTATCAAAGATTAAAACCAAAGTTATAGTTAAAATGGCATCTAAATTTCATACTTTACTATCTATATAATTATTAGATTTTGTGGATTACACTTGAAAGCATTGATATATTATGTTATAATATTTAATAAACTATGACTGAGCGGAGAGATTGTTATGAATGATTGTGATATTGTTTATCAAATAAATAGTAATAATAATACTATTTCAGTTTTATGTGAAAATATATCTGAATGTAAAAGTAAAAAAGTATTCCTAGAAGAGGAATATAAAAACTTAAAGGCGTTACTTGATTTGCATGAATCTTTTTTTGATAACAACAACAGATATAATATGTTATGTTCTGCTGGAAACCTAGAACTAGTTAGTGCTAAAAAAATTTCTGAATGTTTTGGTGAGATCTTTTTTTCAGGTCAAATAGCTAATTGCAATAATCAAATCAGACAAAAAATGGATGATATCTCTGGTGAAATGAGTAAAGTCACTAGTTGCATTGCAAATTATAATCAACAAATTGAAGCGTGTAATAATGAAATTAATTACTTAAAAAGCCAGTTAATATAGAACTAGGAGGGGAAATAATGTTTGGTCCACATTATATAATTAGTACGTCAGAAATATCCCTAGTGGTTAGGAAAATGGATGCAATTGCAAATAAAGTAGAAAAGTGTTCCAAAGATTTCTTTGACGAAATAAATAAGTTAGCATCTTCAAATAACTTTCAGGGATGCACATCAGATAATTTAAAGCTGTTCGCCGATAAATTCAGTAAAACGACAAGGAATGAAATTTCAGAATTGACGGGTGAAATAAGAAAAGTAATTAGTTTTACAGATGGATACCTACACGATATAGAATGTTCTGACGATTTTAATCCTAATAGTTTGAATACAAATTTATTGAGGTGAAAATAAATGAAACAAATAACATCTAATAGTGATGAAATTTCAAATAGTCTGAAAAAGCTAGAAAGCATATACAATTCAATGTTAGAATATCAAAATAAACTTCTTAACATGGAGTTTTGTGATAGTAAATGTTCTGTTACTGTAGTACTAAATGAGATAATTAAAAAATTACAAATTAATGTTAATTACCGCGTTGAGATAATGAATAAAGTTATTAAGGAAATAAAATCGTTTGATACAAATATGATTGAAGCAGATGAAAAAGTTACTTGTTATATTACAGGAAAATAAAGAAGAGGAAGAATAATATGGGAACAACTATCCGTAATTATGACTTCGTAAAAAAGCTATCCTTACTTAAAAATATTGATTTAAGTCTTGAAGAAATGTATATACTGAAAGAAAAACTAAATCAGTTGAACTCATCATACAGTGACGTTGATTTTTACTGTTATATTAATAAGTTTTATAACAAATTTAATGAATCATTGGAAATGTCAAAGAAATGTATAAACAAAGTTTTTGCAGATTGTGAAGAAGCAGAAAGAACAACAAGTCGAAGGTTATCAGAATTAAAATTAAAACTTGAAATTTTAAATATGGAAACAAAGGTGCTAAATGGAGTTTGCGATCTACGTTGTACATTTGAAAAGAATAGTTTTCAAAACTTTATTAAACCATCTGCTGAGGAGTTTCTAACTATATTAGAGTTTTATAGCACAGACGAAAAATGGAAGGTAATTTTAAATAGAAATGCTGAAGAAATAACAGATGAAGATAATATGATATTGGCAATGATATTTCTTTCATTAGAAGATGGTGATGTTTCGGAATTTTTATCTGAATTTTATGATAAGAAAAGCTATGAAGATAATAAGTTCGGTATAATAACTGAAGCGGGAAAGGGCGTATCCCCAGTTAGAGTTCGTGAAATTAAGCCAGCACATTCTATTTGGAAATTGGATACTGGAAAGCTCAGTAATTTTTCTGATATGTTAAGTATTCTCCAGTATCAAAAATACTGTGAAGCTTTAGCTTTTAAAATACATGGAATAGACGATGATAATAATGAATCTTTAAATTCTTATAAATTAGCAATGCAAAGAAATAGCTTAACAAAAGCATTAAGTAAAATTACTGAAGTGAAATCACCCTTTAAAGACCAAATTGGTTTTTTTTCTGGGACTCAACAAAATGGTGACGTAATTTTACAATATGGTGATTATAAATGCCTTGAAAATATGGGGTACTCTGATATAACAAGAGAATATTATTTTGATAATGAGCAAATAGTAATTTCTAAAGTTCTTCAAGTTGAAAATAAAGGGTTTGATTATGATCGCAATGATCAGACGGAAAAAGAATTTGCTTTATATTATGGTGATTCTTTTTCACTTTCTCCTAAGCAAACAGCAGAGGGATTTCTGGCAACTGAAGGATATGATAAATTAAGAGAAGCAATTGAAAAACAAGTTCAGAAAAAAATTGAAAAACAATTATCAATACACACTTCAAAAGCTGGCGCAAAAAGTATAGCTGGAGCAGTACCATTTGTAGGGGATGTAATTGTTGCTATTGGAGATATACATCAATCTAAAAAAAAATATAGAGAAGACATAAAAAATGCAAAAACAATTATTGATTTGGGTAAATGGTCAACTGTATATGAAGAGCTTGAAATGTATGGCATTAGGGCAGAATATTCAGAAGGATTTAAGCCCTTTTTATCTGTTCAACCTGGATTAGATACCGAAAAACGTATTGATAAAATAAATATTAAGTATGGTGAGAAATATAACAAAATTTTGTTGGAAGACGTTTTTAAAGGAGATATTAAAATATATAATATTCTTCATAAGATTCAAGCTGATAATCCGGATGGAATATTAGTAGAAGGGGATTGATCTAATGCGAAAAATAGTCAAATACATAATAATAATTTTAGCAATTGTTATTATTATTGTTGGTGTTTTATATATAAGAAGTAAAAATATTAAAAAGCCTGATATATATAAAGATGGGATTAGTTCTTTTTCCTATAAGGTTTATCTGCTGAGATACGGATTTATTTCACATAATGAGTATGGGTATGATGAGTTAGACGAAATAGAAAAAAGGGGTATTGTTGTTACTGATAAAACAGAATCTGTAGTCAATAGATTCAATAGCATATTTTTTGATGAAAGTAACGATAAATATAATACCTATAAAGAAGAAATACAAAAGCTACAACCTATTTTTAAGAAAAAGTATGGAATTGACAGTGATAACCCATTAACTGCTCAATGGGTTTATAAAAATCCTAAAAAATCACTAGAGATAGTTAATGCCTGCTCAGAAGAATTAAATTATGAAATATTTTATTATGAACCACTTACAGATATAATTGGTGATAGTTCTTTTACTGATTCAAGTCAAGTAACAAGTGAGAAAAAATAGAAGTTTTGATGTTGATATCAAATGCTTATAAAATAAGAGATAATCAACCCCACCCAAGTTTTGGCTAGGGTGGGGTGATTTTAGTAACATACCACAATTTTGTTCTTTATTGCTTCAGAAAATGCCCTAAAACAGGATTATACTGCCTTTGTTAGAAATGTTGCAAACCCTTTATTTATAGATTTTTAGGACACAAAAAAATAACCTCAACTTGTATAAAGCTGAGGTTATTTTTGGTGCCGCTGACCGGACTTGAACCGGTACAATATTGCTATTGAGGGATTTTAAGTCCCTTGTATTTTTCCTATTAAATAAGTATCAAATTTTTGAGCAGTCATTTTTAAATTATCATTATCTTGATGAGTATAAATATCTAACAATGTTGTAATATGCTATAATAATTGCTGTTCTGTTTTAACGTCAACTAATTAATTATCAAAGCATACAGAAGTTAGTGAAATAATCTTTTGTCTTAATAATGATGCTGTATAACATAAATCAACAGGTAAATATATACAGAAATATTCTGAGTTTCATAGTCTGAAGCTTTAAACTTGTCTCTTATCTCACCATAGCTATTCAAACTATTCATGTTTGACAAAACATTATTGAGAAATATTTTGAAATTTACATAAAATCTACATATCATAATGATAATATAACAGCAAATAATTCAACTCATGAAATTATTTGCATACCGTACAAAGGTATATATAAATTTACAAGTTTGTTATATAGGAGGAATTAAATGCAACAACTTAGTATGAAAATCATTGGCATGACTTGTTCTGCCTGTGCCGCAAGAATAGAAAAAGTTACAGCAAAGCTCACAGGTGTGATACAATCAAATGTGAATTTTGCTACAGAAAAATTGACTATTACATTTGATGATAATACGGTATCGAAAGAACAAATTCAGGAAGCAATTGAAAAAGCAGGCTATCATTCAATATCAGAAACAGTTGAAAAAGAAGTAACAATTCCAATCAGCGGGATGACCTGTGCGGCTTGCTCACAAAGAATTGAAAAAGTCACGGGTAAATTGAACGGTGTGCTTTCAAGTTCCGTTAATTTTGCAACTGAAAAGGCAACAATCAAATATGACCCATCAGTTGTGCGTATTTCACAAATAAAAGCAGTCATTAAAAATGCTGGTTATAATCCTTTAGAAAGTTCAAGCGCCAATTCAATTGATCAGGATAAACTAAGAAAAGAAAAGGAAATTCGTACCCTTTGGAGAAAGCTTGCTGTATCTGCTATCTTTGGAATCCCTCTATTATATCTTGCAATGGGTTCAATGATTTGGTGGTTACATTTTCCAATCCCGGCGTTTTTAAAACCTATGCAGTATCCATTAACATATGCGTTGGTTCAAATTGCGTTGGTAATTCCAATACTAATTGCAGGAAACAGGTTCTATAGGGTAGGCTTTAAGGCAATCTGGCAAAGGTCACCAAACATGGATTCACTTATAGCAATGGGTACAACAGCTGCTGTAATATATAGTGTAATCTCAACTGTTCAAATTTATTTAGGAAATTTTAAAGCTGTAGATCATTTGTATTTTGAGACTGCTGGCGTAATTATCACGCTAATACTATTGGGCAAATCTTTAGAAGCTGTATCAAAAGGTAAAACTTCAGAAGCAATAAAAAAGCTAATGGGACTTGCTCCAAAGACCGCGCTTGTAATTCAAGACGGAAAAGAAACTGTTGTTCCAGTGGATGAAGTAGAAGTTGGTGATATTATAATAGTAAAACCGGGTGAAAAAATACCCGTAGATGGTGAAGTCGTTGAGGGATATACTTCGATAGATGAATCAATGTTGACAGGCGAGAGCATGCCTATAGAAAAAAAATCTGGAGATCATATATACGCAGCAAGTATAAATGGCAATGGTTCTATTAATTTTCGTGCCACTAAAGTTGGTTCGGATACAGCTTTAGCACAAATTATCAAGCTTGTTGAAGATGCTCAGGGCTCTAAAGCACCTATTGCACAAATGGCTGATATTGTGTCAGGATATTTCGTACCGATTGTGTTTGGTATTGCAGTTTTAGCAGCAGCTGCTTGGTTAATCAGCGGACAAAGCTTGGCATTTTCAATTTCCATTTTTATAGCAGTGCTTGTAATTGCTTGTCCATGTGCATTGGGACTAGCAACACCGACTGCTATAATGGTGGGCACAGGAAAAGGTGCGGAAAATGGTGTATTAATAAAGGGCGGGGAGTCACTGGAAACTGCTCATAAAATTAATACTATTGTTTTTGATAAAACCGGAACAATTACAGAGGGAAAACCAGAGGTTACGGATATTATTACTGCTTCTGAAATAACGCGTGATAAACTCCTGCAAATTGCCGCGAGTGCAGAAAAAGGTTCTGAACACCCATTGGGTGAAGCTATTGTAAGAGGTGCAGAAAAAGAACAGCTTGAAATACTTTCAGCTCAAGCATTCAATGCAATCCCTGGATATGGTATCAAGGTGCAGATTAACAATGAAAATGTATTGTTAGGTAACCAAAAGCTAATGATAGAGCAAGGGATTTTTATTGGTGATTTTCAAGCTATTTCAGATAAACTAGCAAATGAGGGCAAAACGCCTATGTATGTCGCTATAAATGAAAAATTCGCAGGAATTATTGCTGTAGCCGATGTAGTAAAAGATAGTAGTGCAAAAGCAATTAAAAAGCTCCATGAAATGGGCATTGAGGTTGCAATGATTACTGGTGATAATAAAAAAACAGCTGAAGCTATTGCAAAACAAGTTGGGATTGACAGAGTTTTGGCAGAAGTACTTCCTAACGATAAGGCAAATGAAGTCAAAAAGCTTCAGGAGATGGGAAGGATAGTATCAATGGTTGGTGATGGAATTAATGATGCACCAGCTCTTGCGCAATCAGATGTCGGAATAGCAATTGGTTCTGGTACGGATATTGCAATGGAATCGGCCGATATTGTTTTAATTCGCAGTGATTTAATAGACGTCCCAACTGCTATTCAATTAAGTAAAAGTACTATTAGCAATATTAAGGAAAACTTATTTTGGGCATTTGGATATAATGTATTGGGTATTCCAATTGCAGCAGGCATATTATTTGTATTTGGTGGTCCAATATTAAATCCTATTTTTGCTGCAGCGGCTATGTCATTATCATCTGTATCCGTGCTGGCAAATGCTTTGAGGCTAAAAGCCTTTAAGCCATATCGTTAGTTATTAAGTGGAGGAAAATAAAATGAATAAGAAAATTATGTCAATTATTGTGCCTATCGCGGCAATTATTACTTTTACGGCTTGTACCTGCACTGATGTAGTTGGCAAAGTTTCAATAACATCATTTGATGCTGTTATAAAAGCAAGTGACATTGAATCAGACGAAATGTATGGTGGCTGGTCGCTGAATGCACCAGACGGCTCTGCAAGATTTATATGGAGTAATAATTTTAAAACATCGTCGCCACACGACGTTATGATTGAAACTGATGCGAAACCCTTTCTTGATGCAGGACTAGATGCTTCTAAGCTGCCTGCTGGTATTATGGTTGATGATAAGATCATGGTAGGACAAGATTTAGGCGACAAAGTTTTTTCAGATAATGCTAAAAAGACAGCTATCGCATCATATGAGGAAATTGTAAAACAAAAACGTGATATAATTGGCTATCATGAAAAGCTTGATCACTATGGTGTGGATTTAGGGGATGGCAATAAATTTGAATGGGCAAAGGATATGAGCAAAAATGATAAGGACATAGTGTTTGTTCTTAACCCACAAATGTTCATTGATGCTGGTGTAGACCCTGCAAAAGTCAAAGGTTGGGTTTTTGCCAAGGTGGAAATGAAAAATGATGCAGGTAAAACTGTACAACTTGATAAATTACTAAAGCCTTTCGATTTAAAATAAGTAATGTAATATCAATTAGTAAAAAGAATAATATGCTTTGAACTCGTTAAATGCAATGATCTCAATACCAATCGTGCAAAAGGAAGGCTTAAATATTAATGAAATGCCATGTGTTCATTCCTGAATGTAAATACATGGCATTCGTTGTTTTTAATCATAAAAAATTCTTATCTACATAATTTCTACAAAATCTTTCTTTATACTCATATTAGTAAGTAACAAACCTTACATTAACTTGATTTGAGAGGAAGAATTTATAATGAGTAATACTAAAAATTTAAAAAATGTGAAACAGAAATCCAATAAGCTAAAAATTCTGATGATTATTATACCAGCATTTATTGCAATAATCATCACAGCTTTATTACTTACAAAACAGCCGTCAGACAAAAAAATTGACCAAAAGATAAATGTTACACTGTCCGAAAATGGAGATTTTCTAATACCAATTAGTGAAGTATCTGATAAGGCTACATTTTATCCAATAGCTATTGATGGTACGAACATGGAGGTTATGGCTGTTAAGGCACCGGACGGCAGCATCCGAACAGCATTTAATACCTGTCAGGTATGTTATGCTTCTGGTAAAGGCTACTATGTGCAGAAGCGCGATGTTCTTGTCTGCCAAAACTGTGGTAACCAGTTTGGTATGAGTGATGTTCAGGTTACTAAGGGAGGTTGTAATCCAGTTCCAATCACTGATGATGTAAAAACCGTGGATACAACAAATATAACTATATCTAAAGATTATCTAACAGAGGCAAGGTTTGTTTTCGAGAATTGGAAGAGTTAATATAACTCTGTTAATTGTAGCATTTATTGAGGAGGGATTTCATGTCACAAAATATTATTACAAAAACAATCTTTATTGACGGAATGACCTGTACAAACTGTGAAAACAGAATAGAAAATATACTTAAAAAAACATCAGGAATTGTTAGTGCTAAGGTAAGCTACTCAAGCTCAGTAGCCAAAGTTACTTTTGATGCAGATATAATTCATTTGGAAACAATAGAAAAAATCATTGTAGACTTAGATTATAAAATCAAAAAAACTGTTTCAAACGCAAAAAATCCAGTTATCGGTAAAAAAACTGACATAAAACAGATATTAGGAATTGGAGTTATTGTTCTTGCTGTATTTATGATAGGCAAACTCTTTGGTGTCTTCAATATTTTCAACAACTTTCCAAAGGCGAAACAAGGTGTAGGATATAGCATGCTATTTTTAATTGGACTGCTCACTTCAATACATTGTGTTGCAATGTGCGGGGGAATCAATTTATCTCAATGTGTCTCAAAGCAGTGTATTCAAAGTAAGAGTAAGCTAGCAAATTTAAGACCAAGTATCCTATATAACTTAGGAAGGGTTATTTCTTATACGGTCGTCGGTGGTATCGTTGGTGGTATTGGTTCAGTGGTTAGCTTTTCAGGTACTGCAAGAGGCATTGTAGCAATAATTGCTGGTATATTTATGGTTATAATGGGACTTAATATGCTAAATTTCTTTCCTTGGCTCCGAAAGTTTAATATAAGAATGCCAAAGATATTATATAAAAAAATTAATGAAGAAAAAAGCAAAAATAGCAAAAGCCCTCTTTATGTCGGACTTTTAAATGGACTTATGCCATGTGGTCCGTTGCAAGCCATGCAGTTATATGCACTTTCTTCTGGAAGTCCGCTAAAAGGTGCACTATCTATGTTATTGTTTAGCTTAGGGACTGTACCACTAATGTTTGGAATTGGCACTCTGAGCTCATTTTTAAGTAAAAAGTTTACAAGCAAAATGATGCAGGTGAGTTCTGTATTAGTAATCATACTTGGTATATTCATGTTCCAAAATGGTATTAGTGTTTCAGGACTTTCATTTCCATCAATGATTGGTGATTTTAATAAATCAAGCAGTAATAATACAGCTTCTATTGGAGCTGATGGTGTTCAGACAGTTACCACAACACTTAAAAGCGGAGAATATGAGCCAATTACTGTTCAATCAGGGATACCAGTAAAATGGACAATAAAAGCGGAAGATGGGACAATCAATGGCTGTAACAATTCAATTATTATTCCTGAGTATAATATTACAAAAGACCTTGAAGAAGGAGATAATGTAATAGAGTTCACACCTTCTAAGACTGGAACTATTCCATATAGCTGTTGGATGGGAATGATAAGAAGCAAAATTACTGTTGTGGATTATTTAAGCAAAGCTGATGTGGTTAAAATAAAAGATGAAAGTTCAAAAACAGTACAAACAATGGGTGGCTGTTGCGGACAATAAATAAAAGTCGTAAAGTAGTATTAATAAAATATATTGTTGGAGGAACTTATAATGGGAAAAATTATATTAATAGTTGATGGGATGTCCTGTTCCCATTGCGAAAATGTAATAAAAAAATCTGTTGGTGCACTTGATGGCGTAGCAACAGTGGAAGTTGATTTATCTCAAAAAACTGTTACAATAGAGTACCAATCAGATAAAGTATCAATTGATGATATTAAGATTGCAATTGAAGATCAAGGTTATGATATAGTATAATAGCATTTCTCAAAGTCCTTTGTTAAAGGGACTTTGAGAATGGTTTTTGAGAGGATATTATATGGATAATGCAAAATCAATATTGATTGTCGATGATGAAGAAAAAATAATAGAGGTTGTCAAGTCATTTCTTGAAAGCAAAAATTTTAATGTGTTTTCTGCTGAAAGTGGGAATGATGCTCTTGGTATTTTTGAAAGAAAAAATATCTCACTAATATTATTAGACCTCATGCTACCAGATATGACTGGTGAAGATATTTGTATGACAATTCGTAAAAAGTCCCGTGTACCAATTATTATGCTTACAGCCAAGGCAGAGGAATCTGATATGCTAAAAGGCTTAGAGATTGGTGCAGATGATTATATAACAAAGCCGTTCAGTCTAAAAGAACTCTATGCAAGGATTGATGCAGTACTGCGCAGGTCACAAAGCGATTTACAGCCTCTATATAACAAAAGCACTTTTGGGAATGACGATTTAATCGTTGATTTTGAAAGCCACATAATTAAAAAGAATCAATGCGAATTAAATCTTACACCAAATGAATTTAAGATATTTTCAACCTTGATAAAATATCCAAATAAAGTTTTCACTCGAGAAGAATTAATACAAATAGCTTTTGGAGATGAGTTTAATGGGTATGATAGGGCAATCGATAGCCATATAAAGAATCTTCGGCAAAAAATTGAGAGTGACCCCAAAAACCCAACATATATTCTTACAATCCATGGTACAGGTTATAAATTTGGTGGGGAGTAGATTAATAAATAAACTTAAGGTAGCACGGCATAATCTTATAGCTCATATTTTAGAAAATTTGTGCTTAAAGGTTTTGCAGTGTCACCTTAAAGTAATTTGAGAGAAAGGAAGGTGTGCGGATGAAACATACTTTAAAAACAAAACTATCACTTACTATTGCATTCGTAACATTGCTATCAATTGCAATAATCAGCCTATTCTCTAATTTTTTAATTCAAGACCAGTTTAAAGGATACATAACTAGACAACAGCAAGCATCAGTAAAGGAAATTGTAACATCGATCAGCCAACAATATGACGATGCAACAGGTAAATGGGATATGAATTTTGTACACACCATAGGTATGAATGCTCTTTATGATGGGTTTATTGTTAAAGTTTATGATGTGAACAGTAATAATATATGGGATGCTGAAGTTTGTGACATGAATAGCTGTACACGGATAATGGATGATATTTCACATAGAATGATGACTAAATATCCACAAATCAATGGGGAATTCACTTCAAAAGAGTTTCCAATTTATTTAGTAAATAAAGAAATTGGAAAAGCTAATATTAGTTTTTTTGGTCCTTATTTCCTAAGTAAAGATGATTTTGAATTTTTAAATTCGCTTAATAGAATTCTAATTTTAGTAAGTGTTATTTCACTTGTCTTTTCTGTCTTTGTTGGATTCTTTATGGCAAAACGGATAAGTCACCCAATACTTATAACTGCTGGAGTAGCAAAACAAATCTCAGATGGAGAATACAATGTTAGAATTGAAGAAACTACAAACACAAAAGAGGTAAACGAACTTACTGGGTCTATTAACCATTTGGCTGATTCATTAGGCAAGCAGGAAAATTTGAGAAAACAGCTTACTGCTGACGTTGCCCATGAGTTAAGAACCCCACTTACCACTTTACAGACACATATTGAAGCTATGGTTGAAGGTGTGTGGCAACCGACGACGCAGCGCCTTCAAAGCTGCTATGATGAAGCCGTTCGTCTTGAAAAACTTGTGAAGGATTTGGAAAGCCTTGCAAGGGTTGACAGCAACAACTTAAAACTTGAAAAAACGCAAGTTAATATTATAGAAGTAGTAAAAAAGGTGCTATTTAATTTTGAAGTTGAACTTAAAAATAAAGCTATGTCTGTTTCAGTTAATGGCTTTTGCGCAGATATTTTTGCTGATAAAGACAGAATTAGTCAAGTAGTGATAAACTTGTTATCCAATGCAATAAAATACACAAGTCAGGGCGGAAACATCAATATTAATCTTTCAGAGACGGATAAGTCTATAATGCTTAGCATTCAAGATAACGGAATTGGTATTTCATCAGAAGATTTACCGTTTATTTTTGAACGCTTTTACAGAGCAGATAAATCACGTAATCGTAAGTCTGGCGGGACAGGAATAGGACTGGTTATTGTAAAATCAATTATATCAGCTCATGGCGGTACTGTTGATGTTCAGAGCGTTTTAAATGAGGGAAGTGTATTTATGGTAACATTGCCAAAGTCATAAATTTGTTTCTTGAAAGTTCTATTCTGTTATTCTTTGCAGTGTATTAATTTTTGATCACATAAACAGCTTCCAAATCCTTCAGAACAAATAATATAGAATAATAACTGCAACAATATATACAAAGGTTAAGCTTGTATCTAAAACATAGGCAGTTCAGGTGCATGAGCAGTAATTCATAAGACGTTGAAAATTCTCAAATAATAATATAATTAGGCTTCGTTCGAGCCTTCCAGTTTTGTTAAATAATGTAAATTTTCATGCGATAAATCTGGAAGGCTATTTTTATGTGTAAAAGAAAAAAGAAATAATTATTTTTTGGTAGAGCTGATATTATAGGTGTTGCACCACTCTCTTGTATCGTCGTTATATTATGCAAAAAGGCTCATATTTCTATGAGCCCTTTGGTTAAATATAACATTATGGTGCCGCTGACCGGACTTGAACCGGTACGATATTACTACCGAGGGATTTTAAGTCCCTTGTGTCTGCCTATTCCACCACAGCGGCATATAAAACAATTTTATTGAAGCCTATTTATTATACTATATTACTTTCTAAAAGTCAACCCTTTAATAGTAAATACTCATTTTGTTATTTATGATAATTTCAGCACATCTAACCATAAAATTTCTTTTTTTATATTTATCTGCTATAAATTTGCATACACTTCGTGTATCAGAATGCTTTTTTCTATTAGAATTCTCGCAAATTCTATCATATTATTAGTCTGTTTATTATCTTATTTTTTTCAAAAGCCAAGTCATTACCTGGTGTTTTATAAGCAAAATAAGATAATCCCATCGTTAATGATGGGATTATAAGTATATTTTAAAATTATGCTTTATCTATTTCTAGCGAAAATTCTTAAAAGTTTTAAGAAAAGATTGATAAAGTCAAGGTATAAATTCAATGCACAAAGAATTGCTATTGAATAAGGTGATAAGCCATTATCGCTTGTAGCTAATCTTCTGATCATCTGAGTATCATAAGCAGTAAGCCCAACAAATACTAATACACCAACGTAGCTAAGAACAAGGTCAAGTCCTTCACTCTTTAAAAAGAATATATTAATAATTGTAATAAGTATTATTCCAATTAAAGCCATATAACAAAGGCTGCCAATTGAAGTAAGATCTTTTTTTGTTCTTGAACCATAAAGTGCCATAGCACCAAAGATTGCTGATGTAACAAAAAAGATTGCAACAATAGACTGCATTTCATATGCAAGGAAGATAACTGAAAGTGTTAATCCATTAACGATACAATATATTGTACCACAAACCGCTGCTGGAGCAGGCAAGTTCTTTCTTACAAGAATAGTTGTTATTATTACAGTAGCAAGTTCAACAAAAATAAGAATTATGAATGTTCCATTACTAATCATTTCCTCAGCATTTCCTGTTGCGTAAGTAACAAATGCAAAAAAACCAGAAACAATTAATGCAAAGAACATATACATAAATGTCTTAACTGTAATATCCTGAACATTATCCTGTACATTGCTTTGACTATCAAAAGAGGTATATCCATTAAAATTATCCATATCAAGACTCCTTTCATTTTATATTTATTTTACTATATAACCAATAATAAGTCAATAATTTAAACAATTAACTCCAAATATATTTTATCTATTAAATTTATAATAGTTTATTAATATTATTATACTATTTATGTTTGATTTTTTAAGTTTATATCTATGAGGTCTTTTATTACCTCGCTTGCAATAATTAATCCAGCAACAGAAGGAACAAACGCTGTTGAACCGGGTATTGCACGTTTCATTGTGTTAGTGCTTTCAGCCTCAATAATTGATTCATCATTTAGTGGCTGTAATGCCTGTTCCTCAGAATAAACTACTTTGAGTTTTTTTATTCCCATTTTGCGAAGTTCATATCTCATTACCCTTGCAAGAGGACAAACACTTGTTTTATATATGTCAGTTACTCTAAAAGCAGTCGGATCAACTTTATTTCCAGCACCCATAGAGGAAATTATTTTTACTCTTGCTAAATTTGCTTGCTTTACAATTTCAAGTTTCCCTTTTACTGTATCTATTGCGTCAACAACATAATCAAATTGTGTAAAATCAAATTGATCTGCTGTTTCAGGGAGATAGAAGCATTTAAATTTATTCACAATAATATCAGGACAGATATCATGTATTCTCTCTTCGATTACATCAACCTTATCTTGCCCAATTGTTTTATGTGTTGCTATAATCTGTCTGTTGATATTTGTAAGTGAAACTTTATCGTTATCAATAACATCAATCATGCCTATTCCTGTTCGTGCAAGAGCTTCAACAACATATCCACCAACACCACCAACACCGAAAACAGCTACTCTGCTTTTTTTCAGCTTATTCATTGCTTGTTCGCCAAATAATAATTGAGTTCTTGAAAATTCATTCAACATCATTATACCTCATAAATTTATATATAATCATATTATATCATTATGCCTTTATATATACAACATATAATTAAAACATCCTCTGTAATAGAGGATGTTTTGCTAAATTAATATCTGTTATCAAAAATTCTTGTTGATTTCTTTTCGCTTCGTGGCAATTCACCGATAGAAACTGGCTTTGTTACAGGAATAATATTAATCTGTTCTTTAAATACCTTTTCTACGCGTTTAGCCAGTTCCTTACGTTCTTTTTCATCATTAATAGGTGTTTCAAAGAATAGTGACAGAATGTCTTTTCCATTAAGATGATCAATGATAATCTGATATTCACTGCTGACACCTTCAATTTTTGAAAGAACTTCTTCAACACGGGCGGGGAACACAATAGCTCCTTTGACTTTGACCATATCATCTGAACGCCCGATAATTGTATCAATTCGTGGGAATTTTAAGCCACATTCACATTCGCCCTCAATTTCTTTTGTAAGGTCGTGCGTTCTATAACGTATTAGTGGTGCACCTTCTTTTTCGAGAGTTGTGATAACAAGCTCACCGACTTCGCCTTTTTTAACATGCTTACCTGTCTTTGGATCAATTATTTCATAATATAAATAATCAGTCCACATATGCATACCGTGCTCAAAAGGACAGCTCATACCTATACCAGGACCATATATTTCTGTAAGTCCATAAATATCAAATAACTGAACGCCAAGCTCATTTGCAATACGCTTTCTCATTTTCTCGCCCCAGCGTTCTGAACCGATAACTGCTTTTTTTAATACAATTTTATCTTTAATTCCACGCTTTTCAATTTCTTCTGCAAGCAAAAGTGCATATGAAGATGTTGCACATATAACTGATGATTTTAAGTCTTCCATCATTTTTAACTGTTTGTCTGTATTACCTGGACCCATTGGAATAGTCATAGCACCAAGCTTTTCAGCACCTAACTGAAAACCAATACCCGCAGTCCACAAACCATAACCAGGAGTAATATGTATTCTGTCAGTATTAGTAATACCAGCAGTTTCGTAACATCTCTTGAACATAGTTGCCCAATCATCAACGTCTTTTTGTGTATAAGGAATAATAACAGGTGTTCCTGTTGTTCCTGATGAAGAGTGAATACGAACGATTTTTTCGTCAGGTACTGCCTGAAGACCGAGAGGATAAGCATTTCTTAAATCACCTTTATCGGAGAAAGGAAGTTTTTCAAAATCTTCTTGTGAATTAATGCTTGAAGTATCAATTCCTTTAAAATGCTCTTTGTAAAATTCACTGTTCATAGCATGACTTATTGATTTTTTAATTCTGTTCAATACTTCTGTTGTCATTTGCGCACCTCTTTCCAAAATCGTAAGCTTTCATATTCATATCTAAGAACTTTTCAGGAATACTTTTTTTAATAGTATTTTCTAATATTTCTGTATTGAAAGGTAATGCTCCTGTGTTTGCAGTTGTACCGAGCAAGGCAACATTCAATGCTTTTTCATTTCCACAACATTCCATAAATTTATCACCATTGAAAATAGTGAGATTTTTAACGTTAACTTTCAAGAAGTTAATTATTTCATCAATATCATAACCGCCACCTAGTGAACTTGTAACAGGCATTATAGGAGAATCACATACGAGCATACTGCCGTTTTCTTTTAAATAAGGAAGGACTCTTACAGCCTCAGAAGGTTCAAAAGCAATAATAACATCAGCACTTTTTTCTGGCACAATTGGGGAATCCACTGTTTCTCCCATTCTTATATGGCTAACAACAGAGCCACCACGCTGTGCCATACCTATTGTTTCTGTCGTTCTGACTTCAAGTCCTGATTCCATAGCAGATTTTGCAAGAAGCTTCGATGCAAGAACAGTACCCTGACCACCGACGCCAGATAATATAAAACTAATCATTTTTACCTCCAAAGAATAATTTATATTCAATCATTGAATAGCGCCGAACTTGCAGACACTCTTGCATATTCCGCAGCCTGTACATAGGGTTGGATTAATCTGAGCTTTTTTATTATTAAAAGAAATTGCAGGGCAACCAAGTTTATTTATGCATATTTTGCAGCCAGTACACTTGTCGGTAGAAATTGTGCATTTATCCTTACCTTTATGAACTACGATACAAGGAGCCTGAAAAATAATTACCCTTACACCTTTTTCATTAAGAACACTCTTGACAGCATCCTGTGCCTCGTCGGCATTAAATGGATTAGCTTTTACAACCTTATCAACATTCATTGCTTTTACCATTGCTTCAATGCTTATCTTCTGTGATATACCATTCATCATTGTTTTGCCAGTACCAGGGTGAGGCTGACTGCCTGTCATTGCAGTTGTTAAATTATCAAGTATAACAACAATTATATCGATCTCATTATAAACTGCATTGATTATTCCTTGTAAGCCAGTGTGGAAGAATGTCGAGTCACCAATAAAGGCAAAGTTTAATGTGTCTGGCTCAACAATATGTATTCCTTGCGCAACTGTAATACCAGCACCCATACATAGGCAGGTATCAACCATATCTAGTGGCTTTGCATTACCTAATGTATAACATCCGATATCACCGCTGTAAACTGCTTTCATTCCTTTTGTAGCTTCTTTAACAGCAAAGAATGAAGCTCTGTGAGGGCATCCAGCGCATAAAACAGGTGGACGCACAGGTAATTGTGGCAATTTCAAAGCTTCTTTATTAGGTAAATTTTTATTAAGGTATTTATAAACGACACTGATAATATTATCTACTGAGTTTTCACCAGCATTTGGAATATCGCCGGTAAGCTTTCCTTTAATAGAAACCTTTATATTATATAAACCGCAAAGATAGATAAGTTCCTTTTCAATAACAGGGTCAAGTTCTTCAACAACAAGAACCTCATCAACACTATTAAGAAAATCTACACAGGTCTTTTTAGGAACAGGGTAGGTCGATATTTTAAGTAGATTGTATTCTGATTCATCAATGCCTTTTAAAGCTTCTTTGACATAAGCGTAGCTTCCGCCACCGCTTGCTATACCTTTTTTACCTTCACCAATATTAAAGTTTCTTTCGTAATCACAGAAATCAACGCTCATTTGCTTCAAGTTTTCTTCAAGCTTAATATGGTTCAAGTACGTCAGGCGAGGAAAGATAACCCATTTGCTATCTTTAATAAAGCCTTCTGGTTTTGGAACATTTATTTTCTCAAGTAATTCAACAGGAGCACAGCTGTGGCAGACTCGTGTAGTAGGTCTAAAAATTACAGGCCGATGATATTTTTCTGAATATTCAAAAGCCTTGCCTATCATGAGATAAGCTTCTTCGGCATTTGATGGATCAAAAACAGCAATTTTTGCGAACTTCCCAAAATGTCTTGTATCCTGTTCAGTCTGTGATGATATAGGGCCAGGATCATCAGCAACAACGATAACCATTCCGCCTTTAACGCCAATATAATTCAGGCTCATCAGTGGATCAGAAGCAACATTAAGTCCAACCTGCTTCATAGTTACCATAACTCTTGCACCAGTATATGATGCACCAGCAGCAACCTCAAGTGCAGACTTTTCATTTGTTGACCATTCAACATGAATTGAACCATCATTGTTCTTTGCGATTGTTTCAAGAATTTCGGTTGATGGTGTCCCAGGATAACCTGTTACAACAGAAACACCTGCTCTAATTGCACCTAGTCCTATTGCTTCATTACCCATAAGTAACTTCTTAATCATAATATTTCTCCTTCTAAAGATAAATAAATAAAAAAAGTCCATGACCAACGGTCAAGGACGAGTTGTTCTCGTGGTGCCACCTTGATTTACAGGGAAACCCTGCCTCATTAAGAATACTGATATATTCTCTGACTTTTACGCAGCCATACGTCATGGATACTCAAATTAATTTTTCACCATGCCCTCCGCGGTCCATTTAAAACACCGTACCTGCAAGCTCCCAGCAAATGCTTGCTCTCTGTGAGGCCGTATAATCTGAATTCAGACTTTGTTATTTATCTCCGCATCAACAGTTTATATTTGTTATTTATAGTTTATAACCATTACTATCATTTGTCAAGAAAAATAAAGAGAATATGTAAATATCATAGCAAATTTCATTTAAGATATAGACATTTTTTACAATTATAGTATAATTAATTTTGGAGTATTTAATGAAAGGAATTTAGACTATGATAAATTTTTTGCCTAAAAATAGTTTTCTAAACGATGCTAAATCAGCAAAATTTCAACCTACTGTAATTGTTCAGATATTGATTTTTATAGTTATACTTATTGCAACTTCATTTGCACAGGCAATACCAATAGGTATTATAATGTTTGCACAGATATTTACTTCAAGTGATTTTGATATTAAAAATCCTGATAGCATTCAAAACTTAATAACTAAGATTGAATCATCAAGAACAACATTATTTGTTGAACTTATTACGACGGTTGTTATTACATTCCTTATAATAATCTATTGCAGATGTATTGAGAAAAGAAGTTTCAGGTCAATGGGCTTTGTAAAAAAGAGAGCAGTTCCACAATATCTGATAGGTATGATAATTGGTTTCACAATGTTCAGTACTTGTGTTTTGATTTGTGTACTTACAAATTCTCTTGAGTATAATGGTATTATAGCTCAAGGAAATATTTTATTTATTGTGCTTTTCTTTATTGGTTTCCTGTTTCAGGGGATGGAAGAAGAAGTTATTATGCGTGGTTACTTAATGCCATCACTTTCAAACAAAATTCCAATAGTCGCAGCAATATTACTTAATTCAGTGCTTTTCTCTATGCTTCATCTTGCTAATTCTGGAATTACTGCACTTGCTTTTATTAATCTTATTCTTTATGGAATTTTTATTTCAGTTTATGTAATCAGAACGAACAGCTTATGGGGTGCTTGTGCAATACATTCAGTATGGAATTTTGTACAGGGTAATTTCTACGGTATTTTTGTAAGCGGTATGGATACTAAAACTTCAGTTTTCAGGTTTACTCCTGTAGGCAATGGTGAATTGTTCAATGGCGGTAAATTCGGCCTTGAAGGTGGGTTGGCAGTTACTTTTGTATTGATTCTTTGGACTGCTTTGACTTTATTATTAACAGGAAATAAAAAATCAGAAGAAAACATAGAGCAAGAAAGCTCGATAAGTAGTATACAGTAAAATAACATAAAAGAGCCTTTAAGCATATTGCTTAAAGGCTCTTTTTTTAATCGACTGAAATCATTTTGTTTTCAAGTGCTGTATTTACTTTTGTTCTTGTTAGATCATAAATTAGTGACATTGTCGGTACAGCAAGAAGCATTCCTAATATACCAAACAGACCACCACCAATAATTATTGCAACCAATACCCATAATGCAGGAAGACCTACTTTTGTTCCTACTACTCTTGGATAAATAAGATTACTGTCAATTTGCTGTAGGCAGACAATAAATATAATAAACCATAATGCTTTTATTGGATCAATAAGTAACAGAATAAATGCACCTGGTACTGTTCCAAGGAATGGTCCAACAATAGGAATAATATTTGTTACGCCAACAAGTACGCTGATAAGAAAGGCATATTCAAATTTAAATAATGACATTCCAATAAAGCATAGTGTACCAACAATAAATGCATCAATTAGCTGGCCTGTAACGAAGTTTGAAAAGGTTTCGTTTGTGGTTTCAAAGGCATTAAGAATTTTCTTTGAAGTCTTTTCTTTAAAAAGAGCAATAATAATTTTCTTAAATTGACGGATGAGTTTTTTCTTACTGGTAAGAAAATATATTGAAATAATAATACTTAGGAAAATATCAATAACAACGCCAATTAAACTTTGCGTAAAACCGAACGCACCCATAAGTAAAGTACTTAAAAAGTCAGGAACTTTTTCAATGTAACCATAAAGTTTATCCAGAATATTAAAATTATCAGGCAGTTTATTATTGAGCTTATCATAAATATCGTTAGTATAGTCTTTAAAGTTGGTTAAATAATTACTTATATTTTCACCAAATTTTTCAATACTGCTTACAATCTGAGGGATAACAATAATGATTACAGCTGTTACAAAAGTAAAGAAAAGAATGTAAACAGTCAATAAAGAAAGTACTGAAATCAGATTAGTGTGCTTGTTTTTTTGGGGAATCTTTTCATATAGTGAGCAAAACCTCTTATATGGCTTGTTTAAAATAAATGCTATAGCAAATCCAATGATAATCGGACGCAGTATCATTAATATTTTTGAGAAAATTGCAAATAAAGCCTTATAATGCCATAAAGTAAATATAAGCAGAATTGAAGCTGCTATTGTTCCAAAAATGAATTTAAATTGTTTTCTGTCCATAAGTACTCCTTCCAATTTTTTATAAGTATATCATACTTTTATTAAAAATAAAAGAGAAATTTTACAGGTATATTTATCAGAGTACAAGCATATTATTTCACAAAGGACAAACATAATGGAGGATATGAAATGAATTACAAAATACCTGATGAGATTATCTCTGTATTACCCGATGTTTTAAAAGCACCAGTTTGCAGAATTGCTTCTTCTTCTGCATCAACAATTCAGGAAATAAGATTAAGACGCGGGAAGATTTTATCCGTTTCTGTTATTGATGAGGAATTTTATCTTACTATTGACGGAAATCTGACAAAGAATTCTGAGCAAGGAATAAGAATTTCAAATAATGATATTGAAGATGTTTTTATGGCATCCTGCAAATATTCCATACATAGTTTTCAAAATGAAATAGCTCTAGGTTTTTTAACAATTAACGGTGGGCACAGAATAGGTTTATGCGGGACACCAGTTATTAAAAATGGGATTATTGAAAATATAAAAGATATTTCATCATTGAATATAAGAATAGCAAGACAGATGATAGGTTGTTCAGATAATATATATTCACAGATATTCAGAAATAATCTTAAAAGTGTTCTTTTTGTTGGACCACCATCAAGTGGAAAAACAACAGTTTTAAGAGACTTATGCAGAAAACTTGGTGATAGAAATAAATTATCAATAATAGATGAAAGAAATGAAATATCGGCAACTATTAATGGACAGCCTCAGAATAATATTGGAATGTTTAGTGATGTTTTTAATTCATATCCAAAGGCAGAAGGAATACTCACATCTATACGTGTCATGTCGCCTGAAATAATTGTTTGTGATGAAATAGGGAGTAACAAGGATGTCTCAGCTTTAAAAAATGCAATCAATTCAGGTGTAAAGATTGTTGCAACCGCACATTCAGGCTCAATTAATGAAGCCATTGATAAAAAGGGAATATCTGATCTTATAACATTAAAAGCTTTTGAATACATAGTCTTGTTAGGTGTAAAAGACAAGCTTGGACAGATAGTTGATATCAGAAAAATAGGTGACAGCGATGTTTAAAATTATTGGAATGTTAGCAATTATTATTTCTACCAGCATGGTAGGAATAACTTGTTCTGAAAAATTGAAAAAGCGCTCAATCGAAATAGGCTTAGTCTGTCATATGTTAGAGGAAATGTCTATTCTTATAAGGTATAAAGCGCTTACTGTATATGAACTGATAGATAATCTTAAAAAAAATGCGATGGTATGCTCTTTGCCTTTCTTGTCTGAATTCAAATCTGATGTCGGATTGCCTTTTAAATCATCTTGGGAAAAGAACATTGATAGTATTAACACTTTTATGAATGATGGCGACGTAAAGCTCCTAAAAACTCTTGGTAGTACTCTTGGGACAAGCGATATAGATGGACAACTTCAGAGTCTTGAGGTTTTCAAAGCTGATTTTAATCGTCTTGAGAAAGAAGCAATCGAAGCTTACGAAAAGAAATCAAAGCTGTATCGCTCTCTTGGGCTTTTATGCGGAATGTTTGTATCAATAATGTTAATATAACGGAGGTATAAAATGGACGTAGACTTAATTTTTAAAATTGCAGCTATTGGCATTATTGTAGCTGTCCTTAATACCCTATTAAAAAGAGCTGAGAGAGATGATCAGGCTTTTATGGTAACATTAGCGGGAATTATTGTTGTTCTAATGATGATGTTACCTGAAATCGGTGCGCTTTTTGACACGATAAAAAGCGTATTCGGGTTATATTGATGAACATTGTTGCTATAACCGGACTATGTATTGTTGCTACCATTGTAATAAAGCTTTTTGATAAGACAAATAAAGAATATGGTCTGGTAATAGGACTTGCTACTGCTGGTTTTATTCTTCTTTTGGTAATATCATATCTCTCTCCCATAGTTTCTTCTATAGAAAGTCTTTTTGATATTTCAGGTGTTCCTAAAAATTATCTTGATATTATTTTCAAAGCCATAGGAATATGTTATCTTACACAGCTTGGGTGTGATTATTGCAAGGATGCTAATGAAAATGTATTGTCAAGTGAGCTTGAATTAGCCGGCAAGATTTCATTACTGATTATTGCTTTGCCGTTGTTCTCGGAGCTTGTTGATATCATAAAAAGGATAATAAGTTTATAGACGTTAAAGGAGCAGGCTATGGCTAAAAGAATATTTTTAATAATATTACTTCTGCTGATATGTTGTATTGGAGTAAATGCCGAAGATAAAACACTTCAAGAACAATTCGTAGAGGATAATGGTACATACATGGATGAAACAATAACAGATGGAGCACAGGATTATTTCAATGACAATGATATAACTATGGAGGATCCATCAGCGTTTACAAAGATTTCAATAAAGAATGTTTTTTCATACTTGTTCGGTCAGATAAAAAGTACGATAGCAAGACCAATAAAACTTCTTGGAATTTTAATAGGAATAGTATTGCTCCTTGCTATAGTTGAAAATCTTGAAATTCAGAGTTCATCTTCATCATTATCAAAAGTTATTGATATAATCGGTGTTCTTGTATGCCTTGGAATCATATTTAATTATGTAGCAGAATGTATCAACACTACAGCAAGCACACTATATGACGGATCGAACTTTATGATGTGTTATGTTCCTGTGTTCGCAGGTGTTGTTGGAGCAAGTGGTTCTATTACTTCAGCAAGTGTGTACAATATTGGTGTTTTAGCAGTCGCAGAAATTGCAGTTCAAATATCAGTGAACTTCCTGCTACCAATGATGGGTGTATTTTTTGCTATGTCAATAATAGAATCTATTAACCCTGCTTTATCTTTAAGTGGACTAACAAGCGGAATAAAAAAATTCCTTCAATGGACATTAGGACTTATAATGACATTCTTTGTAGGACTTATTACAATTCAAAGCATTGTGGGAGTATCTGCGGATACGGTTGGAATTAAGACGGGCAAGTTCCTGGTTTCAAGTTTTATTCCGGTTATTGGTGGAGCTATTTCTGACGCATACACAACGGTAAAAGGCAGCATAGGGTTGTTAAGATCGGGAGTAGGTACTTTCGGAATAGTAATTCTTCTCCTTACTATTCTTCCTCCATTAATTACTGTAGTTGCTTTTAAGATTTCAATTTCTATTGGAAGCTTTATAAGTGAAATGCTTGGAGTAAAAAAAGTTTCATCACTTCTTAAGAATACATCATCAGTACTCTCAATATCTATCAGCTTGCTTGTATGCTTTTCTTTAATGTTAATTATTGCAACAACTATTATGATGCTGGTAAGTATGAATATAGGATGATAAAGGGGACTATAAAATGGATACTTTAAAAGCAATAACATTAATTGCGTGTTTTCTTGGAATAGCAATCTCAATGCTTGATATCATTACACCGTCAGAAAAATTAAAGAAGCAGATACGTTTTATTTTTTCACTTGTTTTTATAATTGCAATAACTTCTTCAATACTTAATAGTGAAATCGATTTTGATATTCCTTCTAGTAAGGATATAGAGCAATCTGAACAGTATCAGGCTGTTATGAAAACCTATACTCAGAATCTTGCTGATAATTTTAAAACTAATATAGAAAAGAATCTTGAAGAAAAACTAAGGATAAATAATATTGGAGCAAAAAAAGTTTCGCTTAAAGTGGATATTGATGATAATGAGTGTATAAGTATAACGGGTGCTGACGTTGTTCTGACTAAAACAGATAAGAATGTTTCTTCAAAAGTAAAAACAGTTATTCAGAATGAGATTGGAAGCACACAGGTTAATATTACATATACGGAGGATAATGATGAACAAAGCAATTGAAAATATTAAAAAAAACCTGACAGAAAAAGTAAAAGTGAAAAATAAAACTACTGTTTTTGTAGTGCTTGGAATAATTGGAATGTTATTAATTCTATTATCAGGTTTCTTTAAATCAGATGGTGATAAAAAGCCAGCTGCCAAAATTAAAACAATGAGTGTGAATACTGCTGAATATCAAGATGAAATAGAAAACCAGCTTGTAAATATCCTTGAAAAAATAGATGGTGTAGGCAAAGTCAAGGTTATGGTTACAATAGAAGGTTCCACTGAATATGTTTATGCAGAGGAGTATGATACAAAAAATGATAATGGGAAAGATAAGGAATCCCAGGATTATAAGAATAAGGTTGTGATAATTGATAATGGCAAAGAGAAGGAGGCTCTGGTCAAAAAGGTATTAAAGCCAAAGGTCAGTGGAGTTATAGTTGTTTGTGAAGGAGGTAATAGTCCTTCAACGAGTGAAAAGATATACAGAGCTGTTTCAGCAGTGCTGGATATACCGTCAAATAAAATTTGCGTAGCAAAAGGTTAATAAGAAATAAAAAAACATAATAAAACAAGTATAAAATGATACGAGCCTAAATATATTTTAATAAGCTTATACTTTTTAAATACTTGCCGATGTGCAGAATGGAGAATTATATATGAAAAAATCAAATTTAATGATCGGAAAGAAGCAGATAATTCTTGCATGCCTTACTTTGATTCTTGGAATTGCTATTTATGTTAATTATTTGTTGTCTCCAACAGCAAAAGATTTGAAGGCAACCGATGTAATCAAGGATACAGGTTTTAGCTATGACAATGTTGCTTTTGTTAATGCTGAATCTGCTGGTAATGATTACTTTGCACAGTGCAGAATTGATAGGATGACAGCCAGAGATGAAGCTGTTGCTACACTACAGAGTATTATCGGTGGAGGAGATATCACTGAAAGCGAAAAAGCAGTGCTTACAGAAAAAGCAGTAAATCTTTCTAAGCTTGTTGAAACTGAAAAAACAGTTGAAAATCTTATTAAAGCGGCTGGGTTTGAGGATTGTGTAGTATATCTTGATGGCACAAATGCTAACATAGTTGTTAAGAGTCAAGTGTTACTTCCAAGTCAGGCATCACAGATTTTTGAGATTTTATTAAGCCAGACACAGGTAGAAAGAGAAAATATAAAAATTCTTCCTGTAAAATAGTTGTGTCTTTTAAAAAATATGTTATAATAATTATATATGTATTTTGAAAAAGCACTAACGAAGCATAGAATTTCCTTCGTTAGACTCACAAGAAGGAGGCTGCGAAATGGAACGTAGCGAAAAGATGCAGACCGGAACATTAAAGGTTTCTGAAAGTGTTATAGCAACAATTGTAAGACTCGCAACACTTGAAGTCGATGGCGTTGACAGCCTTTCAAGTTCAAATGCAAGTATAAAGGGCTTTCTTTCAAAAACTAATCAGGCGGGCTCTATAAGAATAAGACTTGCTGGGGATGTAGTTGAAATCAATGTAAGAGTTGTCGTTAAGTATGGTCATAAGGTAGTAACTCTTGCAGAACAGATTCAGAGTAATGTTAAGGCTAGTGTTCAGTCAATGACTGGAGTTGCTGTAGCAAGGGTAAATGTACAGATTGCGGGCGTAGTTTTTGAAGATATCAAAAAAAATTAATATAATAAAGCAAGCTCTTATAGGGCTTGCTTTGTTTTGAATTAAAAAGAAAGAGTTGAAAGTATGCCAAATTCAAGACGTGAAAATAGAGAGTCAGCTTTTATCCTGATTTTTGAAAAAATGTTCAGAAGTGATACAGTAGATGAAATAGTTGAGCTTGCTGAAAATATTGATGATTTAAAAATAAATTCTGATGTTATAAACATTTTTTCTGAAACAGTTGATAAAGCAGTTGAACTTGACAATATTATTACGAAATTCAGTGAAAAAAGATCTGTGGACAGAATTCCAAAGGTTAATCATGCAATTTTAAGATTAGCTTTATATGAAGCTATTTACGATAATAGAGTTCCACAGAATGTTGCTATAAACGAAGCTGTACTTCTTGCAAAGAAATTTGCACAGGAGCCTGATGTTGCATTTATTAATGGAGTTCTCGGCGCATATTCACGTAGTGAAGAGGGAAAACAGAATGCCTGAGTATTTTGGCATTGATACAAGTAACTACACAACGTCTGTTGCAATATATAATAGTGAAACCAATTCTATTAAGCAGAATAAAAAGCTCCTTCCTGTAAAAAAAGGTGAGCTTGGTATTCGACAGAGTGATGCTTTATTTCATCACATAAAACAGTTACCTGAAGTTATATCGCAGTTATTTATTGATAGGCACGGTATTTCAGCCGTTGGAGTATCTGTAAGGCCACGTAATTGCGATGGTTCATATATGCCATGTTTTCTTGCGGGTGAAAGCTATGCTGATAGCATTTCAGCAATATCTAAATGCAGTATTCATAAGACCTCACATCAGGTCGGACATATTCTTGCCACCTTATATTCATGTAACAAGCTTGAATATATAGAAACTACTTTTATTGCTTTTCATGTAAGTGGTGGGACAACAGATTGTCTTTATGTTCAACCAGATGATAAGGAAGTAATAAGAGTTTCAATGATATCTTCATCGCTCGATTTAAAGGCGGGACAAGCTGTGGATAGGGTTGGTCTGATGCTTGGATTGACATTCCCTTGTGGAAAACAGCTTGAGGAACTTGCAATTAAAAGTGATAAGAAGTTTATAATCAAGCCAACAATGAAAGATATGAATTGTTGTCTTTCTGGACTTGAAAACAAATGCAGAGATATGCTTTACAAAAAAGAATCAAACGAGGATATTGCACGTTTTTGCCTTGAATATATATCGGTTTCAATAGAAGAAATGACAAAACGTGCATTGTCAAAGTATGGTGAACTTCCACTTGTGTATGCTGGTGGCGTCATGTCAAATTCAATTATAAGGCAGAATATTAAAAGTAAATTTGATTGTGAATTTGCTGAGCCTGAATATTCCTGCGATAATGCAACTGGTGTTGCTGTATATGCATATTTAAAGGAGAAATAAATGAGTATTCTGACAATATCACAACTCAATAATTATATATCCTTTAAATTGAAAAGTGATATTAAGCTTAAAGGTGTAATGGTTCAGGGGGAGATTTCAAATTTCGTAAACCATTATAAATCAGGTCATCTTTATTTTACTTTAAAGGATGAAACAAGCTTAATTAAAGCTGTTATGTTTTCATCAAGTGCTTCAAGGCTTAAATTTATTCCACACGAGGGTATGAGTGTTGTAGTTTCCGGAAATGTTGATGTTTATGAACGTGACGGAGCTTATCAACTTTATGTTACTGATATGCTGCCTTCAGGTTACGGTGCACTTTATCTTGCTTATGAACAGCTTAAAGAAAAGCTTTCAAAAGAAGGACTTTTTGATGAGGAATATAAAAAGCCACTCCCACAGCTACCAGATAGAATAGGAATTATTACTTCCGCATCAGGTGCTGGACTTCAAGATATGCTCAAAATTATTTCAAGACGTTATCCTGTTGTAAGTATTACCATTTATCCTGCAATTGTTCAGGGCGAACAGGCACCAGATTCATTGTGTAGGAGTTTGAAACAAGCTGATATAGACAATAATGATGTACTTATTATTGGACGTGGTGGCGGTTCATTTGAGGATCTTTTCTGTTTCAGTGATGAGAGGGTAGTCAGACAAATCTTTTTGTGCAATACCCCAGTTGTTTCTGCTGTTGGGCATGAAACAGATGTATCCCTATCAGATTTTGTTTCTGATTTTAGAGCACCAACTCCATCAGCAGCGGCTGAACTTATTGTTCCTGATAAGAATTATCTTATTGATGTCTTATATGGCTACACATACAGGATAAAGAGTGCGATTAATAATAAAATTGATCAGTGTAATATACTTCTCCAAAAGAATAATACACAATTGAAGTCATTATCACCAGAAAGCATAATTGACCTTAATAATTCAGAAGTTATGAGTCTTTCATTAAGGCTCAAGAACAGTTATTCAAATATAGTTAACAATAAAGATTATGAGTTGTGTGAAAAGATATCTTTACTTAATTCGTTGAGCCCTTTGAATATTCTTTCGCGTGGATATTCTCTTGTATATAAGGATAATACTATTGTTAACAGTAATAAAAATGTTAAAGTCGGTGATGAATTAGTAATTAAATTCAGTGATTCACAGTTGAAAGCCAAAGTAACAAAAGCATAGGAGGTGTAGCATGAAATTTGAAGAGGCAGTTTTAAAATTGAATAAAATTGTTGAAAAGCTTGAGAGCGGTGAATTGTCTCTTGAGGATTCAATAAAGCTTTACCAGGAAGGAATTGAGTTATCAATATCCTGCAAAAAAGAGATTGATAATGCAAAGGTTAAAATAACACAATATAACGAGAAAATAGGTAATGGTGAAATATGAATTCAGATAATAAACAGATACTGACTGATTACTGTGTGATGATTAATAATAAGCTTACTGAATATATGACTATTGATAATGAACTTTTACAAGGTAATGTTATTAAAGCTATGGAATATTCATTATCTGCAGGAGGAAAAAGAATAAGACCCATTCTTGTATTGGAATTTTATAAGATGTGTGGTGGAAAAAGTGATGTCTTACCAATTGCCTGTGCAGTAGAAATGATTCATACCTTTTCACTCATACATGATGACTTACCTTGTATGGATAATGACGATTTCAGGCGTGGGAAGCCATCCTGCCATAAGGCTTTTGGTGAAGCTATTTCGCTACTAGCTGGTGATGCACTTGCAACGATGCCATATCAGGTTATTACTGACGAAGCAATAAAAGGCAATATATCTTTTGAAAGTGCTACTAAGGTAGTTAATGAACTTGCTACAATGGTTGGCGTTGATGGAATGATAGGCGGACAGGTTATTGATCTTGAAAATGAAGGAAAGCAAATGTCCGAGGAAACTCAGGTAAGCCTTGTTTCATTAAAAACTGGAGCTTTAATTTCAGCTTCTTGTGTTATCGGATGTATATTAGCTGGCGCTGATAATAAGAAGATTGATTACGCAAGGCAATATGCTGCAAGTATAGGACAGGCATTTCAGATTATTGATGATATACTTGATGTAACAAGCTCTTTTGAGAAGCTTGGTAAACCGATTAACAGTGATGATAGTAACAACAAAACAACATATGTTACTTTATTCGGTCTTGAAAAGTCCAAAGAAATTGCTACACGACTCACAGAACATGCTTTGAAAATACTTGGCAATTTCGAAAACACAGCTTTCTTAATTGATCTGACAAAAATGTTATTATATAGGGAGAATTAACGTTACGTTATGAAATCATTTTTGCAGAATAACTATAATTATATTTTATTTTCAGCTATAATATCCTGGTTTTTTGCTCAGGTATTAAAAACGCTTTTAAATTTCTTCATTACAAAGAAATTTAAAGCTGAAAGACTGATAGGAGCTGGAGGAATGCCAAGCTCTCATTCTGCGTTTGTTTGTTCTGCGACGGTTGCAACCTATAGGATATGTGGAGTATCTTCTCCTGAATTTGCAATTATATTAATTGTTGCATTAATAGTCTTGTATGATGCAATGGGAGTAAGGCACGCTGCTGGGCTTCACGCAAAAGAAATAAATAGAATAAATAAAGCATTTAACGAACATGTCAATTCAGATGATAAAATCATCATTAAAAATAAAAGTAAGGAGCTCAAGGAATTCTTAGGACATACGCCATATGAAGTTCTTGGTGGTGCATTACTTGGAATTTTAATTGCGCTTATGGTGCCAATGAAATAATGAAAAGTATAAATACTGACAGCTCAACAGTACGGTTGAAGGATTTAAATTTACCTGAAGATATAAAAAAACTTTCTTATGCAGATCTTGTTAAGCTAAGCCCACAAATAAGAAGTATATTAATAAAAAGTGTATCGAAAACTGGAGGACACTTAGCTTCAAATTTAGGTACAGTTGAACTGACACTTGCTTTATATAAGATTTTTGATGCACCAAAGGATAAAATTATCTGGGATGTTGGGCATCAATCTTACACTCATAAAATTCTGACAGGTAGATTGAATTCTTTTTCAACTTTGAGGCAGGAAAATGGCATTTCTGGTTTTACCAAGCCAACAGAATCAGAATACGATGCCTTTATCAGTGGTCACAGCAGTACATCAATATCTGCTGCACTTGGATTTGCCACTGTTATGAAAAATAATAAAGATAATCACTATGCAATAGCTGTAATAGGTGATGGTGCTTTGACTGGCGGGCTTGCATACGAAGGCTTGAACAATGCTGGGAAAAGTGATACTAACCTTATTGTAATACTTAATCATAATGAAATGTCGATATCAAAAAATGTTGGGGCATTATCAAAATACCTATCTACAATGCGTACAACACAATCATATCAGAAAACTAAAAACATAATTGAAAAAACTCTTAATAAAACTCCTTTGGTAGGTAAGCCTATTAAAACATTGATTAAATCTCAGAAGAACACTATAAAGGAAATGCTATTGCATAGTACTATGTTTGAGGATTTCGGCTTTGAGTTTATCGGTCCTGTTGATGGACATAATATTCACGATCTTTGTGAGGCTTTCAATAATGCACGAGCAATGCATCGTCCAGTATTTATACATGTTAATACTTATAAGGGCAAGGGCTATGCTCCTGCCGAACTGAATCCAGGACGTTACCATGCTGTAAGTAGATTTGAAATAGCAACTGGCAATCCTGATGTTGTAGAAAGTGACAGTTATTCTTCTGAATGGGGAAAAGAACTTTCACGTCTTGCTGATTCTGATGATAGAATTTTTGCAATTACTGCCGCTATGAAATATGGTACTGGGTTGCAGTATTTTAAACCAAAACATATTAATAGGTTTTATGATGTAGGAATTGCTGAGCAACACGCTGTAACATTTTCTGCTGCTTTGTCAAAAATGGGATGTATACCTGTTTTCTGTGTTTATTCATCATTTTTACAAAGAGCATATGATCAGATTTTACATGATGCTTCGATAGATAACTCACATATTGTATTGGGAATAGATAGGGCTGGAATAATCGGTGAAGATGGCGAAACCCATCAGGGACTTTTTGATGTTCCGTTCCTGACTACAATTCCAAATGTCACAATATATTCACCTTATGGATATGATGAGATGAGATTATGTCTTAATAATGCTTTATATAAGGATACTGGTATTGTAGGAGTAAGGTATCCAAAGGGTGCACAGAATAATCAGATTATGAATATTTATCCTTGCACAGATTACTATCACTTTAATAACAACAGTGATATATTAATTATTTCTTACGGAAGACTTAGTTTAAATATAATCAATGCGAAAAATATGCTTTCTATGGATAATATAAATTGTGATGTTTTAAAGCTTACAAAGATTTTTCCAATAGATATTGAAATTATTAATATTATTAAAAAATATAAACATATTTTCTTTTTTGAAGAATCAATGCAGAATGGATCAATATCAGAAAAGCTTGGGTTTATGCTATGTTCATCTGATTTCAAAGGCAAGTATTTCAGCAAGGCGATAACACAGTATGTTAAGCAGGCAACGGTTGAAAACGCATTAATTAATGTTGGATTTGATAGTAATTCTATTATTAATACCATTAAACAGGAGTTAAATCAATGGCAGTAAGACTTGATAGCTTGGTAGTTCATAAAAAACTAATATCAAGCAGAGAAAAAGCGAAAGAACATATTTTATCAGGTCTTGTAATTGTTAATGGTGTTGTTTGTAAAAAACCATCTCAGCAGTTTGATGATAATGCTGACATTATAATTTCTGGTGAAATATTAAAATATGTTAGCAGAGGTGGACTTAAGCTTGAAAAAGCTATTAATTATTTCAAGCTTGATTTAAAGGATAGAATATGTGCTGATATTGGTGCATCAACAGGTGGCTTTACTGATTGTATGCTACAAAATGGTGCAAAAAAAGTATATTCAGTTGATGTTGGTCACGATCAGCTTGCTATAAAACTCCAAGAAGATAAGCGAGTAGTTAACATAGAGGGTGTGAATGTAAGATACTTGACAGACGATCAAATTAATGAGAAACTTAATTTTATAAGCGTTGATGTTTCCTTTATATCTTTAACGTTAATTCTTCCGGTTTTAAAAAAATTTCTTGCAGATAACGGAGAAATAGTTTGTCTTATAAAACCGCAGTTTGAGGCGGGAAAGGCACAGGTAGGTAAAAAAGGAGTAGTTAAATCACAATCTGCGCATATTGAAGTATTGAATAAAATTATAAGATTTGCTGAAGAGCAGAATTATAATATTGAAGCACTGACTTTTTCGCCAATCAAAGGTCCTGAAGGTAATATTGAGTATTTGATTTATTTGAAAAATGAATTTAATAGTAAGTTTATTTTTGATATAAAAAGTTTTGTAAGTTCGGTGTTTAATTCTTTTTAAATAACTTAACGGAGGTAATAGTGTGAAAATCGTAATTTTCCCTAACCTTAACAAATCCAATGCAGAGAAATGTGTAATAGAAACCTGCGAAATATTACATAATCTGAATGTTGATATTTATATGGATAATCAGTATTCTAAGTTTTTTTGTGAATATAGCTATATTGTTTTTACTGATTTTGAAAAATCAGTTAGACAATGTGATGCAATAATTGTTATTGGTGGGGACGGAACAATTCTTAAGTGCTCAAAAATTGTTGCACCTTTCCACAAGCCTATATTAGGAATAAACAGTGGACGCCTTGGATTTATGGCTTCAATAGAGTCTAATGAATTATCTTACCTGAAAAACTTTGTTGAAGGTAATTACACTATTGTAAAAAGAATGATGCTTAAAGGTGTTATTAATTTTAAAGACGGAAGAAAATTTGAACAGTCAGCATTGAATGATATAGTTGTTGCAAGAGCACCTTTTTGTAAGATTGCTGATTTTGAAGTATCTATGAATAATAACGTTATAAGTTCACTTCGTGCTGATGGATTGATTTTCAGTACCCCTACAGGTGCAACGGCTTACTCATTATCAGCTGGCGGGCCAATCATTGAACCAGATATGGAATGTATTGAGTTCACACAAATATGTCCATTTTCTTTATTTGCAAGAACAATGATATTTTCATCTGAAAAAACTTTGAAGGTAGGTTATACTTCAACAAAGGATACAGATGTTGTAATTAGCTTTGATGGTAATGAGGAAATCCCTTTTTCAACTGAAGATGAACTCTATATATCAAAATCAAATAATTATATTTATCTTATAGATTTTAATGGTTCAAACTTCTATAATTCGGTTAACAAGAAGCTTATGAAACCATTGAAGGAAGAAAATGAGGCGGTGAAGTAATGAAAAGAAAAAGGCATGTAAAGATACTTGAGCTTATTGAAAATTATGATATAGACACACAAGAATCTCTACAACAAAAATTACTTGAGTGTGGATATAATGTTACACAGGCTACTGTTTCAAGAGATATTAAGGAACTTAAGCTTGTAAAAATACTTTCATCATCTGGCGAATATAAATACTCAGTGCCACCTAATCTGAAAGAAAAAAATCCACTTTCAATGCTCATTTCCTTGTTTAGTGAATCGGTAATTGCTATTGATTATGCAATGAACATGGTTGTAATAAAATGCCATGTAGGTATGGCTAATGCTGTTTGTGCAAAGCTTGATAGTGCAGATTTTCAGAATATTGTTGGAACGCTTGCGGGAGACGATACAATTTTTGTTGTAATGAGAACAGAAAATGATGCTGTTCGACTAGTTGAAAATTTAAATAATCTTATTTCTAAGTAGGTGATTGGATGCTCAGAGAGTTGTATATTGAAAATTTAGCTGTAATAAAAAAAGCTTCAATATCATTCTGCAATAATTTAAATATATTTACTGGTGAGACAGGTGCAGGTAAATCAATCCTGATTAACGGTATAAATGCAATTCTTGGGCAGAGAACAACAAAGGATATTGTCCGTACAGGTTGCGATAAAGCAATTATTTCTGCACTTTTTACTGATGTTCCAAAAGATACAGTGGACATGCTTAACAAATACGGACTTTCATGTGAAGAAAATCAGATTACTCTAACCCGTGAAATTTCTGCAGACGGCGGAAGTGTTGCCAGAATAAATATGCGTGCAATAAATATAACTGTTCTGAAGGAAATCGGAGAAACACTTATTAATATACATGGGCAACACGACAATCAAATATTACTTAAACCCGAAAAACATATCGAAATTCTTGACAATTTTGGTTCACTTGGTGATATGCTTAATGATTATCGCGAATGCTTTAAGATGTTACAGGATACTGCAAGGGAAATAAATTCTCTTGTAGCAAATGAAAAAGAAAAAGAATTACGTATAAAAGAGTTACAAGAATGTATTAATGAAATTGAAGAGCTTGAAATATCTGAGAATGAAGATAAAGAAATTGAGGATGATTTTAATCACTCAAAGAATTTTTCAAAGCTTTTTGAAGGTCTGAACAGCGCAAATATATTACTTTCTGGGAATGATGATTTTAGTGGTTCTATTGTTGATGTTGATAATTCAGCAGAAAAGCTTTTTGCTATGGTTGATATTATGCCTGAGCTTGAGCCATTATCAAAACGCCTTAAGGATGCAAGTATTGAACTTGATGATATTTCTTCTGAAATTTCAAGCATAATTTCCAAGATTGATATTTCACCTGAACGTTTTGAATATATTTCAAATCGACGCGAGTTATTTAACAAAATTAAACGTAAATATGGACCTGAGCTTTCTGATGTAATTAATTATTATAACAAATCTGTTAGTGAGCTTGAACAGTTTACAGGTAATGAGAATAAAATTGAAGCTCTTAAAGAGAAAAAATCAATTTTACTCAATAAAGTTACGCAAAAAGCAAAAAATCTTTCTGTTGCACGTGAGAATGCGTCAAAAAAGTTTATTGAACAGGTTACAAATGAACTAGTATTCCTCGATATGCCGAATGTAAAGCTTGAAGTTCTAAAGACAAAAGGAAAGCTTACTGTTCACGGAATGGACAACATCGAATTCCTTATTTCTGCTAATATTGGTGAGCTACCTAAACCTATTGCAAAGATTGCTTCTGGTGGTGAGCTTTCAAGAATTATGCTTGCACTTAAAAACGTTCTTGCCGATAAAGATAATATTCCTACATTAATTTTTGATGAAATTGATACTGGCGTGAGTGGACGCGCTGCACAGAAGATAGGAATAAAGCTTGAAGAAATATCAAAGTTTAGGCAAGTGCTTTGTGTTACTCATCTAGCTCAGATTGCTGTAATGGCTGACAATCATTTGTATATTGAAAAGAATGTTGTTAATAATTCAACTGTTACACAAGTCATGACTCTTGATTTTAACAATAGAAAGAAAGAAATCGCAAGAATAATGGGCGGTGATAATATTACTGATCTAATGCTTAAAAATGCTGAAGAACTACTATCTACATCAAAAAGGTTAGTTAAAAATTAACATTGACATTATTTTTCAATTGTGATAACATAATACAAAAGCTGTGAAGAGAGCAAGTAGCTTAAATTGATAATTACAGAGAGCCTTTGGTCGCTGGAAAAAGGTATTTAGATTTTTGTGAATACATCTTGGAGCTTATATTCTGAACATATAAGTAGGAATATACGGTTTTGCGCCCGTTATAGTGTCAATGAGGCTGAAATATAATTTCAGTAAATTGAGGTGGTACCACGGGGTAACATTTTGTATGTTAATCGTCCTCTGTTAAGTATTTTTACTTGACAGAGGATTTTTGTTTGTATTAAATTAATTAAGGAGATAATTATGACTATTTTTGAAGAACTAAAAAGACGTGGTCTAGTTGCACAGACTACTAATGAAGAGAAAATTAAAGAACTACTTGATGCACAGAAGGGTATAAAATTTTACATTGGATTTGATGCAACTGCTGATAGCCTTCATGTTGGACATTTCTTGCAGCTTGTAGTTATGAAAAGATTGCAGATGGCTGGTCATATTCCTGTTGCACTTTTAGGAACGGGAACAACAATGGTTGGTGATCCTACTGGAAAAACTGATATGAGAAAAATGCTTACTGTCGATGAAATTAACCATAACGCAGAGTGCTTTAAAAGACAGATGTCAAAGTTCATTGAATTTGGTGAAGATAAAGCGTTGATGGTCAAGAACGGCGACTGGCTCATGAATATGAATTATATTGAGTTCCTCAGAGATATCGGAAGATATTTCTCAGTAAATAAAATGCTTACTGCTGAATGCTTTAAATCACGTCTTGAAAAAGGATTAAGCTTCCTTGAATTTAATTACATGCTAATGCAGAGCTATGACTTTTTACATCTTAACAAAGAACTTGATGTAAAAATGGAGCTTGGCGGAGATGATCAGTGGTCAAATATTATTAATGGTGTTGACCTTGTCAGACGTGTGGAAGGAAAAGAAGTTTATGGTATGACATTTACGCTTCTTACAACAAAAGAAGGCAAGAAGATGGGCAAGACTGAAAAGGGTGCTTTGTGGCTTGATCCGGAAAAATGTACACCTTATGACTTCTTTCAGTACTGGAGAAATGTCAGTGATGATGATGTTATCAATTGTTTGAAGCTTTTGACATTCCTGCCTATTGAAGAAATTGAGGAAATGGAAAAGTGGCAGGGTAGTGAACTCAATAAAGCAAAAGAAATACTCGCTTTTGAAGTAACAAAGATGGTTCATTCAGAAGATGAGGCACAAAAATGTCTTGATGCTGCGAAAGCTGTATTCGGTGCAGGGAGTGTATCAGATGATATGCCTACAACAGAAATTACTGATGCTGATTTTGTTGATGAAAATATTTCTATTATTGATCTTCTCGTTAAATCAGCTCTTTGCCCTTCAAAGGGCGAGGCAAGACGTCTTGTAACACAGGGTGGTGTTTCAGTAAACGATAAAAAGGTAGATGCAAATTCACTTAATCTTTCAAAAGAAGATTTTACCGAAGGTTTTATAATTATAAAAAAAGGAAAGAAAGTATTTCATAAAATAATTCTTGCTTAAAAATAGTAACAGCACTTCAAAATTGAAGTGCTGTTTTTTTACTTATTCATTGCATGAATAAATCTTATATCTTTTCCTATAAAGTTTATTATAGAATACATTCCAGTAATTCGTGATATAATTCGATCATCGTATTTATTCTGAAGTTCACTAAGTGAAAGATTTGAACTTACTATGGTCGGTAATTCCTTATTAAGTCTTGAATTAATTATATTATAAAGTGCTGTTGAATAGAAAGATGATGAAAATTCAGAGCCAAGATCATCAAGTATAACAAGATCAGCGTCAATTAAGGTTTGTAGTGTATCAGTGTTCACTGCACGACCAAAATGTTCATTTTCAATAGCACGAAGAAAGTTCTGTATTGAATCAAAAGCAACATTATAACCCTTCTGTAATAAATCTTTTGCTATGGCTGAGGATAAGAAAGTTTTGCCAAGACCTGTTTTTCCAATAAAAAATAGACTTGGTGACTTATAAGAAAAATCATATACATATTGTTTGCAATAATTAAGATTAGCAGCCATTTCAAGTCGTGGAACAATTCCGGTGCCTTCATCAACTGTATCTGGGTAATAGTTTAGGTTGAAATTATAGAAATCTTCAAGCTTGATGTTACTGTTACGGTTAATTTCCTTTACAGCATATTTTTTTAAAAGTTCATTAAAGCATTCACAACGTATGCCTTTTACATATCCTGTATCATTGCATTTTTCACAACTGTAGTGAAGGTCAAGGTAATCTTCAGGGAAGCCAAAATCTTTTAAAAGAATTTTTATAATCTTCTGAGATTTTAAGTTTTCTTCCTTTATTTTTTCAATAGCTTCTTTAACATTATTGTTCTTATTCATAATTGCTTTTGAAAGTTCAACGCTTGTATTAATAAGCTGATTATTAACCGCAGCAATTTCAGGAGCTATCTGTTCTATTTCAGTCTGTCTTTGCTCAAAAATTGTCAAAGCTTGTATATGCCTTCGGCTTATTTCAGTTTCAGCCTGAGTAAAAACCTCTTTACTATAAATCATATATTACTCCTTTAATTTTTTGTTGCAGTCCTGAATGACTTTTTAATTATTTCGTCAAGGTCATATGAATGCTCATTTTTCTTATCGGATTTTTTCTCAGTACGTTGTACTGGTTTTTGCTCTTTAACATCTTCTCTTTTTGTGTATTTATTATCAGCCCAGCTAACAAGAATTTTGTTTATGTACTCAAAGCTTAATTTATTGGTATTATCAACACATTTTTCATATGCAAATGTAATCATATCAATACTTAAACCAAGCTTCATCCAATTATCAATAAATTTTTTTTGTTTTGGGGAAGGCTTTGTTTCTAATCCAAAAGCAAATTTAATTTTATTCTCAAACGAATTATAGTCAATTAATCTAATAATTTCTTTTTCAACAGCTTCGTGTGTTACTATATCACGTTCAAACCAGTCTTTTGCAATAGCTTCAACATATGCAATTCTTGTTTTACCAATACTATGACAATAGTCAAACAGCATGAGAATTATGCTGACTGAAAAACCGTAGTACTCGTGAAGATTAACAAGAGAGCATTGTTCTGTATATGTAATAGTTTTTTTTAATATCGTTTGAATGTTGTCCATCATAAATTTTAAATCTGCTGAATTCTGAACTATTTTTTCAATTTCTCTTGGTGAATACTTAACAGAAGTTTTAGTAGAAAGAGTATTTTTTGCTGGGTTTTCGGCTTCGATAATAGATTTTATTTCTGGCTTTTGAATAATTTTATCTTTCTCATTATCTTTAATTTTAGTTGGCTTACTTATATTTTCTATGACTTCAAGCTGACACCAAAATTCTATAGCATCATCAACTTCAGAAATATTAATTCCAGTCATGGAAGCAATGTCTTGAGATTTATATTTATTTGAATTACTGCACAATAAACAAAGCAATACTTTAACAGCATTACCACTTGCAAGTTTTATATATTCATCAACAACAGTACACGGAACAGTGAACATTCTGCCCCAGTTTTTAATCAGTATATTATACTCCATATTAACCCCGATTTTAAATTATGTATTTTATATTATAGCATATATTTTTATGATTTGCATTATTTTTTGTATACTAATATTAACAAAATTAATATGTATTAATTTGTTGATAAATTCTGTCGATTATGCTATAATATAATATATGTTTATAAATGAGGGGAACACATTGGATAAGGTAATTTCTGTTAATATGCAATCTCAAAATGAATATATTACTAAGATTAGTGAAATCATCAACTGTATATATGTTGAGTCTCCTCCATTGGCTCATATCCATAGTTTTGGCTGTCAGCAGAATGTAAGTGATGGCGAAAAAATCAAGGGAATGCTTTCAAAAATGGGATATGGTTTCACTGATAATCAAGAAAAAGCTGATTTAATTATTTACAACACTTGTGCTGTCCGTGAAAATGCAGAGTCAAGAGTTTTTGGTAATATCGGCGAGTTAAAGCACCTTAAAGCAAAAAACAATAATCTGATTATTGGAATATGCGGGTGTATGGCTCAGCAGGAACATATTGCTGATAAAATCAAAAAAACATATCCACAGGTTGACCTTGTTTTCGGAACATATGTTTTTCATAAGTTACCTGAAATGATTTTTGAATTATTGACTCAGAAGAAAAGAATATTTAATCTTGAAGAAAATAATTTAGAAATTATTGAAGGTATTGATATACTAAGAGAAGATAAAATAAAAGCAAATGTTCCGATTATGTATGGATGCAATAATTTTTGCACATATTGTATTGTACCATATGTTAGAGGAAGAGAAAAAAGCAGGAAACCTGAAGAAGTAATCTGTGAAGTAAGAAAGCTTATCGGCCAAGGATATAAAGAAATTACTTTACTGGGGCAGAATGTTAATTCATATGCTTATGGATTCCCTCAATTACTGCGAGAACTTAATAAAATTGAGGGTGACTGTAGAATAAGATTTGTTAGTTCTCATCCAAAAGATGCAACAAATGAACTTATCGACGCAATTATTGAATGCGACAAGGTCTGCAAGCATCTTCATCTACCTTTTCAGGCGGGAAGTAATAGAATTCTCAAGGCAATGAACCGTAAATATACAATAGAAGATTATTATAAAATTGTAGACTATGCGAGGAGCAAGAAAGCTGATTTTTCATTTTCTTCTGATATTATTGTAGGTTTTCCTGGCGAAACCTATGACGATTATCTTGAGACAATTAAAGCAATAAGGCATGTTGGCTTTGATAATCTTTATACTTTCGTTTATTCAAAAAGGTCTGGAACAAAAGCAGCAGAATTACCTGACGATATTTCCGATGAAATAAAAGGAAAATGGCTTAGAGAACTTCTACTGATACAGCGTGAAATTGTAACAAACAGGTTTTCACGATACATTAACAAAACTGTCAGAGTGCTTGTTGAGGGTGAAGGTAAAAAGAATAATACTTATCTGACGGGTAAGAATAATGAAAACATAATTGTCGAATTCAAAGGCGATAAGTCTTTGATAGGGCATTTTGTTGATGTAAAAATTAATAAAATTACTAACTGGGCTTTGCTTGGTGAAATAAATGAATAAAAGGGGAATAAAAATGAACGTAATTGATAAGGCAAGAGAACTTGGTGTAGCGCTTCAGGCTGATGAAAGATATGCAAAATATCAGCTGGCTAAGACGAGTAATGATAATGATGAAGAACTTCAGAATATGATTCAGGAGTTTAACATGAAGAGAGTTCAGCTTAATACTGAAATGTCAAAAGCTGAAAAAGATCAGGAAAAGTTAAACGAGCTTGATTCTGAAATTAAATCTCTTTATGGAAATATTATGGCAAATGATAATATGAGTAAATTCAATGAAGCAAAGAATGAAATGGATACACTTCTTTCACAAGTTAATATGGTTATTACAATGTCAGCAAACGGTGAGGATCCATTAACTTGTCCCGTTGAAGTATCATCATCCTGTTCAGGTAGCTGTGGCTCTTGTTCAGGTTGCCACTAGGAGTGAATAAGCTTGAAATTAGCTGAAGTAGATGTTTCAAAAGTTTCCCCGATGATGCAGCAATATATTGATATTAAAAAATCATATATGAATCATATATTGTTCTTCCGACTCGGGGATTTCTATGAGATGTTTTTTGATGATGCACTGACTGTTTCAAAAGAGCTTGAATTGACTTTAACAGGTCGTGATTGTGGACTTGATGAAAGAGCACCAATGTGCGGAGTGCCTTATCACGCCTGTGAAGCTTATTTAAAAAAGCTTATTAACAAAGGATATAATGTTGCAATTTGTGAGCAGACAAGTGACCCAGCATTATCAAAGGGTATTGTAACCCGTGAAATAGTAAGAATTGTAACCCCTGGAACAATAATTGAATCTAATCTTCTTGAAGATGATTCAAATAATTACATATGTGCAATTTATTATCATGATAAGGAATGCTCAATCTGTTTTGCTGATATTTCAACAGGTGAAGTGCATCTTTTTGAGTATGATATAAAAAACCTTCAGATACATATTATTGATGAGTTTTCACGTTTTGTTCCTGTTGAAATTCTTTTTAATGACGAATTCTTAAAGCTTAAGGATTGTACTGCTTTTATTAAGGACAAGCTCAAAGCAAGCGTTCAGATTATTGATGATTCTGAATATGATTTCATAAGCAAAACAAATATTGTTTTAAAGCAATTCAATGTAAAAAGCTTTGATGAGTTAAAGCTTGATGTTGAAAGTTCTGGAATTAGAAGTGTCACTGCACTATTTTCATATTTCAGCAACACACAAAAAGCTCTAATAGGCAGGTTTTCTAAGATTAATATTCACAAGACAGAAACTGCAATGAAATTAGGCTTAACTGCCAGGAGAAATCTTGAACTTATTGAAACGATGCGGAACAAGGAACGCAGAGGTAGTCTTTTGTGGGTTCTTGAGCAGACAAAAACTTCAATGGGGAAGAGGCTTCTTAAAACCTATATTGAACAGCCTTTGATAAACCCTACAAAAATTATCGACCGATTGGATGCTGTTGATAAGTTACTATCAAACCCTATTGAGTTATCCGAACTTCAGGAATGTTTATCGGAAGTATATGACCTTGAAAGATTAATGACAAGGGTAATGTTTAAAACAGCAACACCTCGTGATTTGAAATCTCTTTCATTAACAGCGTTAAAACTACCGCAAATAAAAGAAATTCTTTCAGGCTTTTCATCCAAACTTCTTGTTGCGTTAAACAATAATATTGATACACTTGATGCAATTTCAAATCTTGTTGAAAATTCGATAGTGGATGAACCACCTATAAATGTTAAGGATGGTGGGGTAATCAAAGACGGCTTTAATGAGGAACTTGACAAACTTCGATCAATAATTTCCGGTGGAAAAGGAATTATTGATGAGATTGAACAGCGAGAAAAAGAAATAACAGGAATCAAGAACCTGAAAATTGGTTATAACAGGGTATTTGGTTATTATATTGAGATAACAAAATCAAATTTTGATCTTATACCGGATAATTATATTAGAAAACAAACTCTTGCAAACTGCGAAAGATTCATTACTGAAGAGCTTAAAAATGCTGAAAATACAATTTTAGGGGCTAACGATAAGATAATTTCACTTGAATCTAATATTTTTATTGAAGTTCGGGATTTTATTGCAACTCAGCTTATCAATGTGCAGGAAACTGCCTCAGCAATAGCAACTGTTGACGTTCTTGCTTCTTTTGCTGTTACTGCGATGAAAAATGGGTACACAAAGCCTGAAATTGCAATTGACGGAGTAATTGATATCAAAAACGGACGACATCCTGTTGTTGAACTTATGCAGAAGGATGAAATGTTTGTTCCTAATGATACTTATCTTGATTTAACTGACAATAAGATGATGATTATCACAGGTCCTAATATGTCAGGTAAGTCAACATTCATGCGCCAGGTTGCATTAATTACTTTAATGGCACAGATAGGTTCGTTTGTACCTTGTGATTATGCAAAAATATCAATAGTTGATCAGATTTTTACAAGAGTAGGTGCTTCGGATGATTTGACGGCTGGTCAGTCAACATTTATGGTTGAAATGAGTGAGGTTTCTGAAATAGTAAAAAATGCAACTAAGCATAGTCTTGTTATTCTTGATGAAGTCGGAAGAGGTACTTCTACCTTTGATGGAATAAGCATAGCAAGAGCAGTATCAGAACATATTGCTACATCAAAACAACTAGGATGCAAAACACTGTTTGCGACCCATTATCATGAACTTATTGAGCTTGAAAATGACTTGCCGGGTGTTAAGAATTACAGTGTTGCTGTTTCAAAACGTGGCGAAGATATCAAATTCCTGAGAAAGATTGTTCGCGGTGGCGTTGATGACAGCTATGGTATTGAAGTAGCAAAGCTTGCGGGAATACCAAACAAGATTATTTCAAGAGCAAGGGAACTTTTAAGCAACCTTGAAGTTGATCACGAAAAGAAGATTGCTTCTGTAAATTCAGCAGGGCAAATTTCTTTTGAAACAATCGGTGAGAATATTTTATCAGATAAATTGAGGAAAACGAATATTGACGAACTCAATGACGAAGATTTAAGATATTTTATAAAAGATTTATTGAAATACATATAGAGGTAGATGTTTATGAACAGGATTAATGTGCTTTCTAAAGAAATATCCGAGCTTATTGCTGCTGGTGAAGTCATTGAAAGACCTTGTTCTGTCATAAAAGAGGTTGTAGAGAATTCAATTGACTCTGGTGCGAGTATTATTACTGTTGAAATAAAAAATGGTGGCATTTCTTATATGAGAGTTACCGATAATGGCTGTGGAATATTTGAAAATGATATTCCGTTAGCTTTTTTGCGCCATGCAACAAGCAAAATTAAATCAAAGGCTGACCTTGAAAGCATTTTGACTTTAGGATTCAGAGGCGAGGCACTTGCGTCAATTTCTGCTGTTTCAAAAGTTGATGTAATAACTAAACGTCTTGAAGAGGAATATGGAACACATTATACTATCGAAGGTTCAGAAGAAAAACATCTTGAAAAAAGCGGCTGTCCTGATGGAACAACAATTATAATTCGTGATTTGTTTTATAATGTTCCGGCCCGTTTGAAGTTTTTAAAGAAGGCAGTTTCAGAAGGTAATGCTATTGCTTCTGTTATTAATAAAATTGCTTTGTCACATCCTGAAATTTCTTTTAAATTTATCAGAGATAACAAGCAGGAGCTTATAACACCTGGTGATGGCAAGATTTATTCAGCAATTTATAGTGTTTTTGGTAAGGATTTTGCTAAATCGCTAATACCTGTAAATTTTGACTATAATAACATTAAGGTAAGTGGATACACAGTGAAGCCTTTGCTTTCACGTTCAAACCGTGCTTTCCAGAACTTTTTTATAAATAACAGATATGTAAAGTCTGTTACTTGTACAGTATCATTAGAAGAAGCATACAGGAATTCAATTATGACTGGGAAATTTCCTTGTTGTGTATTGAATCTTGAGATAGCCCCAAATATTGTTGATGTTAATGTTCACCCAGCAAAAATTGAAGTGCGGTTTTCTGATGAGAAAATGGTATTTGATGCTGTATATTTTGCAGTTAAAAATGCACTTCTTGAAAATGATACTCCAACAGAATTAAAAATAAATAACCAGCCTAACTTTACTAAATCAGAACTTTATGATATAAAACCTGTTGATGACGAAAAGTCAAATCAGCTACAAATTAATCTAAATAATCTAAATTTCAATAGTAAGCAGGAAGATTATCTTCCCCCAAATAAAAGTTTTATTAAATCAGATCAAAAGACAATACATATTCAAAGTATTGTCGAAAACACGAAAGATAATGAAGTCAAATCAAACCACGCTTTTGAAAACATTAAAACACCAGTGGTAAAAGAAGATTTATCTGATTTTAAATATATAAATCAGAATGCTTTTATGAAAAAAGTGAAGTCTGTTTATATTGTTACTGACCAAAAACAGGAGAAAGAACTTGAAATTAATATAATTGGCGAGGCTTTTTCGACGTATATTATAGCACAGATCGATAATGAGCTGTTGCTTGTTGATAAGCATGCTGCTCATGAGAGATATATTTTTGAGAAAATAAAAAATGATAATTCAATGCTTAATACTCAGCTGCTTTTAGAGCCTGTTGAGGTCCTTTTAAGTTATGAAGAGTTTGATGCATTTATTTCAAATAAAGATAAGATAAACTGTCTTGGCTTTTCTTTTAAAGAAGCTGATGGCTCAAAAATAATTATTGATGGTATTCCGACAGTATTAAACAATGCCGACATAAGTGATTTAATTCCGGAACTTGCAGATAATCTGATAGAGCAGAAAAAGAATCCATCAAACAATGTATTTGACGAGCTTTTTCATTCAATTGCCTGCAAGTCGGCAATTAAAGCTAATGATAAATCAGATAAAATTGAATTGTTATCTCTTGTTAAAAAGATATATAATGATAATAATATCAAGTATTGTCCACACGGAAGACCAGTACTTATAAAACTAACAAAAAAAGAAATTGAAAAGCAATTTAAAAGAGTTTTATAGATGAGGAATGTGATGAAAACACCTTTAATAGTTATTGTTGGACCAACTGCATCGGGGAAAACTTCGTTATCAATTCAAATAGCAAAAAAATTCAATGGTGAGATTATTTCAGCTGATTCAATGCAAATATATAAGGGTATGGATATAGCCACTGCAAAGCCAACTAACGAGGAAATGCAGGGGATTCCACATTATCTTATTAGTTACTTAAATTCTGATGAAAGCTTTAGTGTGGCAAATTATGTCGTGTTGGCTAAAGAAAAAATTGAAGAAATTAATTCACGTGGTAAGATACCAATAATTGTTGGCGGAACTGGGTTATATATAAGTTCCTTGATAGATAATATAAAGTTTGATGATACTTCTTCTGACTCAAAAATCAGAGAAAGATTATTTAAAGAAGCTAATGAAAAAGGAAATAGATATCTTCTTGAAAAGCTTTATGAAATTGATCCCGAAACCGCTCAGCAGTTACATGAAAATAATCTTACAAGAATAATTCGTGCTATTGAGGTCTATGAGTTAACCGGTGAAAAAATCAGTACTAAGAAGATCAAAAGCCGAATGGAAGAAAGTCCTTATAATCCTTATATTATTGGACTTGATTGTACGGATAGGCAAAAGCTTTATGACAGAATAAATCTTAGAGTGGACAAGATGGTCGGAATGGGATTGGTTGATGAAGCTAATGAGGTCTTTCAAAATAGAAATCTTAGCACTGCTTGTCAGGCAATAGGGTATAAGGAGTTGATACCTTACTTTAAAGGGGAGGATACCCTACTAAATTGTTTAAATATATTAAAACAACAAACAAGGAGATATGCAAAACGACAGTTAACATGGTTTAGACGGGATAGCAGAATTAATTGGATTTATATTGATGAAAATAATTTTATAGAGGAAAAAATAATTAGTCAAGCTGTAAAAATAATAGAATTATCACAAATACTGTGATATAATAATATTATTATTTGAAAGGTGGAATCAGTATGACCAAAGGTATGAATTTGCAGGACGTTTTCTTAAATCAGGCAAGAAAAGACCATATTGCAGTGACGATTTATCTCACTAATGGTTTCCAGTTCAAGGGTATGGTAAAAGGTTTTGATAATTACACAGTAATTCTCGACTGTGAAGGGAAGCAGAATCTTGTTTATAAACATGCGATTTCTACCATAATTCCAGCAAGAGCAATAAATATCCTTGACAGTAACGATAATTCAATATAAGAGGTCTATATGAATTCTTTGACAATTAAGCTGACGGCTTTTGCGATTTCACTTTTTATTGTTATAATGGTTGTCAGCCAGCTATACAATGTATTTTCTGATAAAGAAAAATACGAGCAAGCAGTTTTATACACTGTTAATGACTCATTGAGTTTTGAAGGTATTTGCGTCAGAAATGAAAAGGTCATTCCTTTTGATGGGAAAGGAGTCCTTAATTATCCTAATTCAGATGGAAGTAAAATTGCTAAAAATTCTGTAGTAGCTCAAGTTTATTCCGATTCTTCTCAGGTAGAATCTCTAAATGAGATCGAAAGGCTTAAGGAAGAGCTAAGCCTTATATCAAGATCAATAAATACTGGTACGGTTTCTGCTGCGCAACCTGAATTTATTTCAAAACAAATTGATGAAAAGTATCTGCTTCTTCAGAATTATATTGAGAACAATGATATTGACAAAATAGCAAGTACAAAAAAAGAAATTTTAGTACTTATGAATATATATTCTGTCGCAACTAATGCAGAAAATGGCAGTTCATTTATAAAACATCAACAGGATATTAATTCAAGAATAACTGAATTGAATAGAAAGCTTGGGCAACCTATTTCAACAATAACTACGAAAAATTCAGGTTACTTTGTTAATTATACTGACGGATTTGAATCTAAGCTTAATTTTGAAACCATAAAGTCAATTACTCCTGAAGAAATCAAGAAAATTCTATCTTCAAGTATCCAGAAAAATTCTGATTCAGTTGGTAAAATAATTGATGATTATAAATGGAAAATTGTCGGCGTTGTAAGTTCTGAAAATAACTACATAGAAAAAAAGACAATAAATATTAAAATTAACGGTATTACTGAAAATATACCGGCATATGTTGAAAGTATGACTTCATTAGGAAATGGAAAATATAAAATAATAATGTCATGTGATTATCTTAATTATGACCTTGTTCAGGATAGAGTAAGACATATTGATATTATTTTTAATGAATATTCAGGCGTAAAAATCACGAGAAATGCAATAAACTTTAATAAAGCTGGTGAGCGTGGGGTTTACGTTTCTTACGGTCAAAAAATTATATTCAAAAAGTTAGATATAATTTATGAAGGTGATGATTTTGTCTTGTCAAGGAACAAATCAGATTCTGAGTATGTTCAGATACATGACAAGATTGTTTTTGAGGAGGATAAAGCTCTTGGAACAAATTCAACCCAATAATTCAAATAAATATTTGTATGTAGTTGAAAATTATCACAATATTTGTTATAATGTTAATCAGTTAAAATCTAAATATCACTCTGACAATGATATTATTCAGATAATGGCTGTCACAAAAACTGTAGAGCCGGAAATTATTAACGTTGCAATTGAAAACGGAATTGATTTATTAGGTGAAAACCGTGTTCAGGAATTTTTGTCAAAAAAGGATTTTTACGATAAAAGAGCAGCTGTTCATTTTATTGGTCATTTGCAGACAAATAAGGTTAAGTACATTATAAATGATGTTTCAATGATCGAATCTGTTGATAGCTTCAAGCTTGCAAGTGAGATTGATAAACACGCACGACAGAATAATCTGATTATGGATATACTTATTGAAGTAAACGTTGGTAATGAAATTTCAAAATCTGGTGTAGAGTTTAGTGAAGTTTGTTTTCTTATAGATGAAATTTCACAGCTTCAAAACATAAAAGTAAAAGGATTGATGGCGATCCCTCCTGTAAATTCTCCTGAAAGTCTTTATGAAAAAATGCAGAAGCTTTTTATTGACCTAAGGAGCAAGAAATCAGAAAATATTGATATGACATTTCTTTCAATGGGAATGACTAATGATTATCCTTTAGCTATAAAATATGGTTCCAATATTGTCAGAATAGGAACTGGATTATTTGGAAAAAGAAAATAATTGGAGGTATTAACATGGGTGTAGTTCAGAGTTTTAAAAATTTCTTTATGTCAAACGACGAAGATGATTATGATGATGATTTTGATGAGGTAGAAGAAGCTCCTGTATTTGAAAAGAAGAACAGGGAAGTTAAAATAAATACTTCAACTACTCTTCAAATAGTATTAGCTCGTCCTACTGATTTTTCAGAAGTAAAATCTATTGGTGATGACCTTAATGCTTCTAAGACTGTATTACTCAACCTTGAAACAGTCAAGAATGAGGATGCAAAAAGAATATTAGACTTTCTTTCTGGTGTAGCTTATGCAAATGGTGCTGATATAAAAATGATGGCGCAGAAGACATTTGCAATTATGCCAAGAAATGTTGGTTTCTCAGGTGTTGATCTTATGGGTGAACTTGAGAACAGTGGCTATACTCTTTAATGTTATTTACTGATACCGATTATTTTAAAGTTCTGTCAGATGATGACAAAATATTATCAAGGCGTGTATTTGATTGGATTAATTTGTCTAAAAACAAATACACAGTTAAGTATTCAGCTTTTCTTGATATTCATCAGTTGGAAGTTTGTAAAAGTGTACTATCCTATATGAATTTTAATAATTATTCATTCTATGGCGGATATGAAAATGCTGCAAGAATTATTCTTGGCGTCTTTCCGCCTTATAGTGATTTTGAAAATAATACAGATTTTCCTATTAAGCCTGTATTATTTTTATACAGGACTGATGATGAATTATCTCACAGGGATTTTCTTGGCGCATTAATGGGTCTGCAGATAAGAAGAGATATGATAGGCGATATTCTTGTCAATAATAATAAATGTTTAATCTTTCTTAATGAATCTATTTATAGTTTTGTCATTAACAATGTCAGAAAAATTGGTTCTGCAGGGGTGAAGATTTCTGATGATATTAACTCTTTTGATTTTAATATAAAAGATAGCTTTAAAAATATTAACGGAACTGTATCATCTTTAAGACTTGATTGTATTATTAGTCTTGTTACAAAGCTAAGTAGAGAAAAATCATTGGTTCTTATTAAATCCGGAAGTGTTAAGGTTAATTATGTTGATATAAATAATGCAAGTTACGTTCTAAAAGAAAATGATTGTTTTTCAGCAAGAGGATACGGAAAATATTTTTTTAAATCTATAAATGGAATGTCAAAAAAGAATAAATATTGTATAGAAATAGATAAATTTGTATAGGGGGATTATTATGATAAGTCCAAAGGAAATAAGCGAAAAGAGATTTGAAAAAGCAGCACGCGGATACAGAATTGATGAAGTTGACACATTCCTTAAAGAAGTTGCTTTCTCTGTTGCTAAAATTATAAAGTCATACGATGAAAGTGAAGCTAAAATTCATAAGTTGGTTGATAAAGTAAATGAATATCGTGAAGATGAGGATGCAATTAAAGTTGCTATACTTGGAGCTCAGAAGCAGGGACGTCAGATTATTGTTGATGCTGAGATGGAAGCTGAGAGAATAGTTGCTGAAGCAAAAGGCAAGTCAGATAAAATGCTTGAAAATATTCAGGATTCATACATTGATGAGCAGAATAAACTAGAAAATCTAAAAAAAGAAGTTACTGCGTTCAAAGCACAACTTACAGAGTTGTACAACAGACAATTACATCTTATAATGGAAATCCCGGAATTTAATGAAGAAGTTTCAAATGAACTACCCGAACAGGCTGGAGAACCAGAGGATGAATATAATCTTGACATTGACCTTGATATAAAAGAGCCTTTGTCAGAAAATATAGAAACATTAGATGAAGAGCCATTGCTATCATCAAATGCTATTCCTGATTTTAAAGAAGATAATTATTCAAGTCCGAAAAAGTTTGGAGATTTAAGATTTGGCAATAACCAAATCAAGTAAAATTAACAAGGAGAATTTTAAATGCCACAGGATTATAACAAGACACTTAATCTGCCACAGACTGAGTTCCCGATGAGAGGTAATCTCCCTCAGAGAGAGCCTGAAATGCTTAGTAACTGGGAAGATAAAAGACTCTATTACAAAATGATTAACAATAATGCAGGTAAGAAGAAATATATTCTTCATGATGGACCTCCATATGCAAATGGTGATATTCATCTTGGAACTGCGTTGAATAAAGTATTAAAAGATATTATTGTTAAATATAAGAATATGAGTGGTTTTTGCTCACCATATATTCCAGGTTGGGATACTCATGGTCTTCCTATCGAACTTAAAGCTATGAAGAAGATTGGTGTTGAGAATGGTGCAATTCCTCCGCTTGAATTAAGAAAGCACTGTAAGGAATTTGCCCTTTCATATGTTGAAAATCAGAAGGAACAGTTTAAGCGTCTTGGTGTTCTCGGCCATTTTGATGATCCTTATTTAACATTAAAGCCTGAATTTGAGGCAAAGCAAGTAAAAGTATTTGGCGAAATGGCAAAAAAGGGTTATATCTATAAAGGATTAAAGCCAGTTTATTGGTGTCCTGAATGTCAGACAGCTCTTGCTGAGGCTGAAATTGAATATGCTGATGATCCATGTCATTCTATTTATGTAAAATTCAAAGTTATTGATGACAAGGGAATGTTCAGCGCATTGAATCTTAACCTTGACAACACATATTTTATTATATGGACAACTACTACCTGGACATTACCAGGTAACCTTGCTATCTGCCTTGGACCTGAATATGAATACTGTATTGTAAAAGCTAATGGTGAGAACTATTGCATGGCAAAAGAACTTGTTGATTCAACAATGTCTGCTGCTAAAATAGAGAATTTTGAAATCGTTGGTTCATTTACTGGCAAAGAGCTCGAAGGTATTAAGACAGCTCATCCTTTTATAGACAGAAATTCGCCAATCATTGTCGGTGATCATGTAACACTTGAGAGCGGTACAGGTTGTGTTCATACAGCACCTGGCTTTGGTGTTGATGACTTTGAAGTCTGCAAGAAGTATCCTGAAATTTCAATCGTTGTTCCTGTTGACGGAAAGGGTATTCTCACTAAAGATGCTGGTATGTTTGAAGGTCTTACAACTGATGATGCAAATAAGAAGATCGCAAAGCACCTTGAAGAAATTAACGCTTTGTTTGCTTTAGAAAAAATTCAGCATCAGTATCCACACTGCTGGCGTTGTAAACAGCCTATTCTCTTCAGAGCAACAGAACAATGGTTCTGTTCAGTTGAAGGCTTTAAGGATGAGGCGATAAAAGCCATTGAAAAAGTTGAATGGATCCCTGAATGGGGCGAAGATAGAATTAAGAATATGGTTCGTGACAGAAGTGACTGGTGTATCTCGCGTCAGAGAACCTGGGGAGTTCCTATACCTATAGTTTACTGTAAGGATTGTAATAAGCCAATAATCAATGCTCAGCTTATTGACAACATTTCTGATTTGTTCAGAAAAGAAGGATCAGATGCTTGGTATTCTGTTGAACTAAAAAACCTTATTCCAGATAACCTTAAATGTGATTGTGGATGCACAGAATTCACAAAAGAAATGGACATTATGGATGTTTGGTTTGATAGTGGTGTAACTCATGCAGCTGTTCTTGAGGAAAGAGAAGGCTTGTATTCACCAGCTGACTTGTACCTCGAGGGTGCAGATCAATATAGAGGATGGTTCCAGTCATCACTTCTGACTTCTGTTGTATGGAACGGGCTCGCTCCATATAAATCCGTATGTACTCATGGTTGGGTAGTTGACGGTGAAGGTAGAAAAATGGCTAAATCTCTTGGTAATGGTATTGAACCAAAAGAAATCATCAAGGATTATGGTGCTGATATTCTAAGATTATGGGTAGCTTCATCTGATTATCATGCTGATATCAGAATTTCAAAAGACATTTTAAAACAGCTTTCTGAAAGCTATAAGAAGATAAGAAACACAGCAAGATTTATCCTTGGTAATCTTGATAACTGTGATGGCTTTGACTATGACAGAGATGCTGTAAGCAACGACCAGTTACTTGACCTTGATAAGTGGGCATTAATGAAGCTTGATGAGCTTATTGATAAGGTAAATGCAGCTTATGATGTTTTTGATTACCACATTGTATTTCATAGTATCCATAGCTTCTGCGTTGTATATATGTCTAACTTCTACCTTGATATATTAAAGGATAGACTGTACTGCGAAGAGAAGGATTCTGTTGAAAGAAGAGCTGCACAGACGGTTATGTACAGAGTTCTCAGTGCCATTTCAAGATTAATTGCTCCAATTATGTCATTTACAGCTGACGAAATATGGAAGTTTATGCCTCACTCATCAAAAGATAATATTGAAAGCATTTTCTTAAATCAAATGCCAGAAAATTCAGGTATAGTGTTATCTAATGAATTTAAGGATAAGTGGGATATAATATATAATTTAAGAGAAGATATTAAGAAGGCTCTTGAAAATAAAAGAGCTGCAAAAGTTATTGGTGCTTCTCTTGAGGCAAAGGTAATAATTCACGCAGATGAAAAGCTATTTAATAAGCTTATTGCGTTCAAGAATGAATTATCAGCAATATTCATTGTTTCAGCTGTTGAAATTGTCAATGGTGGAGAAGGTGAATTAAAGGGAGAATTTGAATCTGTATCTGTTACAGTCGAAAAGGCTTCCGGAGAAAAATGTGAAAGATGTTGGGTATATTCAGATTCTGTTGGTAAAGATGCAGAACATCCTACACTTTGCTCAAGATGTATTAAGGTTATTGAATAGCTTATTTATTAAGTTGCTGCTCAATATAGAGTGGCAACTTAAATTGAGTTTTTGGGGTGAAATATGATAATATTCTGTTTGATTACTATTGCTTTATTAGTGGGCGCTGATCAGATAATAAAACTACTCATTATTAAGAATTTCGATTTGTTTGAGTCTGTTTCAGTAATAAAATTTGGTAAGCATAAGATTTTTGACCTGACGTACACTTTGAATGACGGAGCAGGTTGGAGTATTTTCAGTGGAAAGAGAATCTTTTTGATATTGATAACATCGGTTTTTCTAATAGGAGTAATTATTTTTCTTATAAGAAATGCAAAAAGCAGTAAATTCTTAACTTTATCTATGTTGCTGATTATATCTGGCGGCGTTGGAAACCTTATTGACAGAATGTTCAGGGATGGAAAAGTTGTTGATTATATTGAAACTAAGTTTATGAACTTCCCTATATTTAATTTTGCGGACATATGTGTTGTTATTGGTGCAATTATGTTCTTGGTATATATTTTATTTATAGAGAAATCTCATAATAATAAAGCTATTGAATAAATTAAATCTGAAGGAGAAACCAATGAATGATTTTTCATTGATTGTTACTAAAGATAATATCGGTGAAAGAATTGACAAGTTGATTTCTGACCAGGATTTTGGATTATCAAGATCTTCTGTTCAGAAGTTAATCGATGATAATAATGTTTTTGTGAATTCAAAGCCTATTTCAAAGAATTACAAGATTAGATTAAATGATAATATAAAAATTAATATACCCGAACCTGTTCTATTGGATGTAAAGGCACAAGACTTGCCACTTGAATTTGTGTATCAGGACGATGATTTAGCTGTAGTTAATAAACTTAAAGGCATGGTTGTTCATCCTGCTGCTGGGAACTATGATAATACTATGGTCAACGCATTGTTATATCATTGTCATGGTCAGTTGTCAGCAATAAATGGAGTTATAAGACCGGGTATAGTTCATAGAATTGACAAGAACACAAGTGGATTATTAATTGTTGCTAAAAATGATTTTGCACATGTTCATCTTGCTGAACAGATTAAAGAACATTCATTTACACGAGAATATCAAGCAATTTTATGTGGTAGGCTTAAAGATGAAAAAGGAATAATCAATGCTCCTATTGGTCGAGACAAAACTGACAGAAAAAAGATGTGTGTTACTCATAATAATTCAAAACAAGCTATTACTCATTATGAGGTTCTTCAATTATTTGAAAAGAACAGCCACGTAAAGTTTAACCTTGAGACGGGTCGTACTCATCAAATAAGAGTACATTCTGCATATATTGGTCATCCTGTTTATGGTGATGATGTTTATGGTAAAGCTGTAAAAGGCATTCAAGGTCAATGCCTTCATGCAAAAAAAATTGGGTTCATTCATCCACGAACTGAAGAGTATATGGAATTTGACAGTCAGCTTCCCGAATATTTTATTGAAATACTGCAAAAATTCAGATAAGAGGTAACAATGCTTAAAGATTTATCAAAAATATTGCTTATTACTGATTTAGATGGGACATTGCTCCCACATAATAAAAAATTATTACCTAATGATTTAAACGCAATAAATCGTTTTATATCCGATGGTGGGCGATTTTCAATTGCAACAGGTAGACCAATACAGTCGGTTGCTAATTATTTAAAGGAACTGAAAGTGACGGACCCAATTATCTTATATAACGGTTCAGCTATTTATAATTCAAATAGTGAAAAATTCGTTTGGTGTGATTATCTTAATGAAAACGCAAAGATACTAATAAATGATGTTCTTAAAGCCTTTCCTGACGCTTCGACTGAAATTATGACCGAGAATGAGATTTACTCTTTTCAGAAAAATAAACGTGAGGAATATCATATTAGCATAACTAATACAAATCCTATTGAGTGTAGTATAGACGAGGCTGGCGACAAATGGCTTAAAGCACTCTTTGCTATAGAGCCAGAAAGAATCGATAGCCTGATTAAGTTTATTGTTGATCAGGATTATAATGATTTTACTTATGTTCAATCATGTGCTTTTTTCTATGAGGTATTACCTAAGGGAAATTCAAAAGGAACTGCATTAAAAAGACTAAGGGATATGGTAGAGCTTAATAATTATACTATAATAGCCATTGGTGATTATGCAAATGATATTGAGATGCTTGAATTTGCTGATATTGGTGTAGCAACAGCAAATGCAAGCGATGATGTAAAAGCAATTGCAGATATTGTTCTTGATAAGACTTGTGATGAAAATGCAATTGCAAGCGTTATCGACTACATATATAATAAATATGAACATTCAGAAATTAAATAAATTTGGAGGTTAAATTATGGACTCATCCACAAAAAAACAGCTAGAAATAACAGCTTGCAAAATTCGAATAGGAATTATTGAGGGTGTTTTTAATGCAAAATCAGGACATCCAGGCGGATCACTTTCTATTGCAGATTTGTTGGCATATCTCTATTTCTACAAAATGAATATCTATTCTGATTCTCCAAAACTAGATGACAGAGATCGACTTGTGCTTTCAAAAGGTCATTGTGCTCCAGGACTTTATGCTGCTTTATCACAAAGAGGATACTTTGATGTAAGCGAGTTAAAGAAGCTTCGTCACATTGGTTCAATGCTTCAGGGACATCCTGATATGAAGCATATTCCTGGTGTTGATATGACAACAGGTTCACTAGGTCAGGGAATTTCCGCTGCTTGCGGTATGGCACTTGCAGGACAAATTAACAATAATCCTTACAAGGTATATGCAATCCTTGGTGATGGTGAATTAGAAGAAGGTCAGGTTTGGGAAGCAACAATGTTTGCCGCACATTATAAGCTTGATAATCTTGTTGCTATTGTTGATAATAATGGCTTGCAGATTGACGGAAAAATTACTGATGTATGCTCACCAGAACCAATTACTGATAAATTTGCTGCTTTTGGATGGCATGTTATAACAATGGATGCGCATGATTTTGACGATATTGACAGAGCTTTTCAGGAAGCCGAAAGTATAAGCGGACAGCCTGTTGCAATTATTCAGAAGAGTATAAAGGGTAAATGTGTTTCATTTATGGAGAACAATGTTTCATGGCATGGTGCTGCTCCAAACAAGGAGCAATATGATATAGCAATGAGTGAATTAAACAAGCTTCTGAAAGAGTTGGAGGGTTAAATTATGGCAGATATAATTAAAAAAGCGACAAGAGAAAGCTATGGTGAGACTCTCGCTGAGCTTGCTGATGAATATAAAAACTTAGTTGTACTTGATGCAGACCTTGCGGCTGCAACAAAAACAGGCGTTTTCAAGAAAGTTTGTCCTGAAAGATTCTTTGATTGTGGTATTGCCGAAGCAAATATGATGGGTGTTGCCGCTGGATTATCAACCTGTGGGATGATTCCGTTTGCAAGTACATTTGCTATGTTTGCTGCTGGAAGGGCTTTTGAAATAATTAGAAATTCTATTGGTTACCCACATTTAAATGTAAAAATCGGTGCAACTCACGCAGGAATTTCTGTTGGTGAAGATGGTGCTACACATCAGTGTAACGAAGATATAGCTTTAATGAGAACAATCCCGGGTATGACTATTGTTAACCCTGCTGATGATGTTGAAGCAAGAGCTGCAGTAAGAGTTGCTGTTGAATTTAATGGTCCTATGTATCTCAGATTCGGAAGATTAGCTACTCCTATATTTAATGATAAGGATACTTATAAATTCGAAATTGGTAAAGGCGTGCTCCTTCGTGACGGTAAAGATATCACAATTATTGCAACAGGACTTATGGTTTCAGAAGCTCTTATAGCTGGTGAAGAACTCGCAAAGGCTGGGATTGATGCAAGGATTATCAATATCCATACAATTAAGCCGATCGATAAAGATATTATTTGTAAGGCTGCAATTGAAACAGGCAGAATTGTAACAGTTGAAGAGCATAGCATAATTGGTGGTTTGGGTTCAGCTGTTGCTGATGTTGTTACTGAACTTTGCCCTGTACCAGTTCATAAGATTGGTGTCAACGATATATTTGGCTTCTCTGGTCCTGGCGATAAGCTTCTCAAGGAATTTGGACTTTCAAGCGAAAATATTGTTGCTACTGTAAAAAAAGTTTTAGCCACTAAGTAATTATATATTTTTCATCGGATAGCAGTTTATTCTGTTATCCGATTTTATTGGAAATGCACTTTTTTAATAAGTATTTGAATATAATTAATAAATGCTTATAAAAGGTGTGATATTATGCGACGTCCTCCTTCAAAATTTGAAAAGAAACTTAAACCTTCTTTTTTCATTAAGATTACTGTTATTTTAATTATTATTGCAATAATCCTATTAGACATGCAGTTAAAACCTCAAATGGTTAAGGTTGCAACATATCAAGGTAAACAGACTTCTCAACAACTTATATCAAAATCTGTTTCTAACGTTCTCAATTCAAATAATATAACCTATGATAAATTGGTTACTATAACTCAAAATACAGATGGAAGTATTTCTTCAGTACAGACCAATATTGTAGAAGTCAATAAACTTCAGGCGGAACTTACATATAAAATTAATGAAGAAATGAGTAAGCTTTCAGATGAGAAAATTGAGTTAGATACAGGCACTTTAAGTGGATTAAACATTCTATATGGTAGGGGGCCTAAACTGACTTTCAAACTTGAACCGCTTGGTTATGTTAAATCAGATATATATAGCAAGTTTACTTCTGCTGGTGTTAATCAGACTTTACATCAACTTATATTTAAAGTTAACGGAGAAACATCAGTAATTATTCCAGGGAAGCATTGTGATATTGATATTGGTATGGATATTATTGTTGCTGAAACAATAATCGTTGGTAAAATACCCGATAGTTATATTAATATTAGTGATACAAAAGCTTCAGACTTACAAAAAGTTATTATTTCTTCAAAATTAGGTAGCTAAAATATTATATTTTATGGTATAATAAAATGAATGAATATATTTTGTTGGAGAAGTAAATGGAAAAAAAAGAAGCTCAAAAAAGAATAGAAGAGTTGACTAAAAAAATTAACCATCATAATAAAAAATATTATGTGAATGATAACCCTGATATAAGCGATTATGATTATGATATGCTTATGCAGGAACTTAAAAAGCTTGAGGCTGAATTTCCTGAATTTGTGTCAGATAATTCTCCTACACGAAAAGTAGGTGGTTTTGCACTCAATCATTTTGGAAAAGTTACTCATACTGTACAAATGGGAAGTCTTCAGGATGTATTTTCATTTAGTCAGGTTGAGGAATTTACTGACAGATGTAAAATAGCACTTGGGAATCCTGAATTTGTGGTTGAGCCAAAAATTGACGGATTGTCGGTTTCGCTTGAATATACTAACGGGGTTCTTTCACGTGGTTCAACTCGTGGAGATGGTTTTATCGGTGAGGATGTTACCTTGAACCTTAAGACAATAAAATCTATTCCACAGAAGCTGTCAACGCCATTACCTTTTCTTGAAGTAAGGGGAGAGGTTTATATGCCTCGCAAGGTGTTCTTTGACTTAGTTAAAGAGCAGGATGATAATGATGAACAGCCTTTTAAAAATCCTCGTAATGCTGCAGCTGGCTCTTTGAGGCAAAAGAATCCTGCTGTAACTGCAAAAAGAAAATTAGATATATTTATTTTTAACATTCAGCAGATTGATGGCTTTGAGCTTCATTCTCATAAGGAATCACTTGATTTTCTAAAAGAGCTTGGTTTTAAGGTAATTCCTGATTATATTAAGTTATATGAATATGAGGATATCAAGGAACGAATTAATTGGATTGGCAATAACAGAAATAGTTTTGCATTTGATATTGACGGAGTTGTTATAAAAATTGATGACTTTAATCAGCGTAATTCTATGGGGGCTACAACAAAAGTACCAAAATGGGCAGTTGCCTATAAATTCCCGCCAGAAGAGAAAAAGACAAAACTTGTTGATATAGAAGTAAATGTTGGAAGAACGGGGGCTATTACTCCTGTTGCAATATTTGAACCAGTTTTACTTGCCGGTACAAGCGTTGGAAGAGCAGTTCTTCATAATCAGGATTTTATTGACGAGAAACAAATTTCTATAGGTGATATAATTACTGTTCGAAAGGCAGGGGATATTATTCCTGAGGTATTGAATGTATCAGAAAAAGGTCCTAATGAAAATGCATTCAAATTACCTGAATATTGTCCTGAATGTGGCGCAAAAGCAATGAGATATGAAGACGAAAGCGTTTTGCGTTGTCCTAATGTTGATTGCCCGGCACAGATAAAGAGAAATATTATTCATTTTGCTTCTAAAGGCGCTATGAATATAGATGGTCTTGGCCCTGCTATTGTTGAGATTTTGCTTGATAAAGGCTTGATTAAGTCAGTTGCTGATCTTTATGAAATAAAAGTTGATGATTTATTAGCTATTGACAGATTTAAGGAAAAGTCAGCAAGTAATCTTATTAATGCAATAGATAAATCTAAATCAAATTCTCTTGACAGATTGATTTTTGGTCTTGGAATAAAAAATATCGGACAAGCTTCTGCAAAGCTACTATGTGATAAATTTGGTGATATTGAGAATATAATTTCTGCATCTTCAGAAGAGATTGCGGATATTGAAGGATTTGGCGAGGTAATGGCAGATAGTATAGTAAAATCTTTTAAAGAAAAGCATAGGCTTGAACTGATTGAGAGATTAAAAAGCTATGGAGTAAATACAAGCTATAAAAATGTCAACGTTGATACTAAATTTGCAGGTATGACTTTTGTTCTTACCGGAACACTGCCAACAATGACACGAGATGAAGCCAAAGAAATTATAGAAAATAATGGTGGTAAGGCATCATCATCAGTTTCTAAAAAGACAAGCTATGTGCTTGCTGGTGAGGATGCAGGAAGTAAACTTACAAAAGCACAAGAGCTTGGCGTGAAAATTATTGATGAAAATGAATTTAAAGCTATGCTTGATAATAAATAGGAGGACATATGAATATTGATATTAAACACATTGCAAAATTGTCAAGATTAAGAATTGAAAACAGTGAACTTGAAAAGTTTGATAAAGAAATGCAGAATATTGTTGATATGGTTGAAAAGCTACCTGATATTGACGATGAGCTCATTCTTGATGCTGCAAATCCTATGAGATTAAGGGAAGATATTGCAGTTAATGACAAATTTACAAGAAATGAACTTTTAAAGAATGCACCACATGTTCAGGCTGGATGCCTTGTCGTGCCAAAAACAGTAGAATAGGAGTTGGACAAATTGAATTTATACAAAAAAAGTGCTTCTGAGCTATCAGAAATGCTCAGAAATAATGAAATATCTTCAACAGAACTCACTAATTCTGTTTTTGAACGTATAGAAAAGGTTGAGGATAAAGTTGACGCGTATATTACTCTAGCAAAAGAATCAGCTTTAAACACAGCAAAAGAAATTGATGAAAAGATTGCAAGAGGTGAAAAACTTCACGCGCTTGCTGGTATTCCAATTGGAATAAAAGATAATATCTCTACAAAAGGCTTGAAAACTACCTGTGCTTCCAAAATGCTAGAAAATTATGAGCCACCATTCAATGCAACGGTAATTGACAAAATAAATAATGCTGGTATGGTAATAACAGGTAAACTGAATATGGATGAATTTGCTATGGGTTCATCAACAGAGAATTCACATATTAAGATAACAAAGAATCCTAATGATCTTACAAGAGTTCCTGGCGGATCATCAGGTGGTAGTGCTGCTGCTGTTGCTGCTTGTGAAGCTATCGTTTCACTTGGCTCAGATACAGGTGGATCAATCCGTCAGCCTTCATCTTACTGTGGTGTTGTTGGACTGAAGCCAACATATGGCAGCGTTTCACGCTACGGACTTGTTGCTTTTGCATCATCTCTTGATCAGATAGGACCTATAGGAAGATGTGTTAAAGACGTTGCTATGCTTCAGTCTGTAATCAATGGCTATGACAGAATGGATTCAACATCAAGCTTTAGGGAGTATTCGGATATATTTGCTAATTTAAAAACGGACATAAAAGGACTTAGAATAGGCATTCCAAAAGAATATTTTGGTGAGGGTATTGATTCACACGTTAAAGATGCCGTGATTAATGCTGTAAAAGATTTAGAAAAGCAGGGTGCAGTGGTGAAAGAGATCAGCTTACCATCAACAGACTATGCTTTATCTGCTTATTATATTATTTCTTCAGCAGAAGCTTCTTCAAATCTTGCACGTTTTGATGGCGTTAAATATGGCTTCCGTGCTGAAAACTATGATGGCCTTACTGATATGTATGAAAAGACAAGAAGTGAAGGCTTTGGTGATGAAGTAAAAAGAAGAATAATGCTCGGGACTTTTGTTTTAAGTTCTGGTTATTATGATGCTTATTATAAAAAGGCAAAACTTATTCAGAAGAGAATTTCAAGCGAATTTTCAAACGCATTTTCTGAAGTTGATGTTATTGCAACACCAACTGTTCCTACAACAGCATTTAAAATCGGTGAAAATATCGATAACCCACTTAAGATGTATTCAACAGATATCTGTACAGTCACAATAAATATTGCTGGTCTTCCTGCTGTAAGTATTCCTTGTGGCAGAGATGACAGTAACCTTCCTATTGGTTTACAGCTGATTGGTAATAAATTCAGTGAGCAAACATTGCTTAATATGGCTTATTCATATGAACAGCTTGTAGGCGGTTTTTCTATGCCAACAATTTTATAAGGAGGGTATTTATGAATTATGAAGTTATAATCGGTCTTGAAGTTCATGCTGAATTAAATACAAAATCAAAAATATATTGTGACTGCAAAAATGCATTCGGACTTGAAGTAAATACACAGGTTTGCCCTATATGTATGGGTATGCCTGGAACACTTCCCACATTGAATGAAAAGGTTGTAGAGAGCGCAATTAAAATGGGACATGCATTGAATTGTAAAATTAATTCTGTATGTAAACAGGATAGAAAGAACTATTTCTATCCCGACCTTCCAAAGGCCTATCAGATTTCACAGGCCGAAGTTCCATTATGTGAAAAAGGGTATCTTGATATACTTGTTGATGGGGAAGAAAAGAGAATAGGCATAACAAGAATTCATATTGAAGAGGATGCTGGAAAGCTCCTTCACTCAGATGCGTTCAATGGATCACTTGTTGATCTTAACCGATGCGGAGTTCCTTTGATTGAAATTGTATCTGAACCTGATTTAAGAAGTTCGGCAGAAGCTAAAGCTTATCTTGATACAATAAAATCAATTCTACAGTACATCAATATTTCCGACTGTAAGATGCAGGAGGGTTCAATTCGTTGTGACGTTAACGTTTCTGTAAGAAAACCTGGCGAACCATTCGGTACCCGTTGTGAAATGAAGAATGTAAATAGTTTTAGTGCCGCTGTTCGTGGTATTGAATATGAAGCAAAGCGTCAAATTGAAGTTCTTGAAAATGGTGGAACTATCATTCAGGAAACTCGCCGTTGGGATGATGTAAAGGGTATGAGCTTTACAATGAGAACTAAGGAAGATGCTCACGATTACAGATACTTCCCTGAGCCTGATTTGCTGACCATTGTTGTTGATGAAGCTGATATTAAGAATATTAAAGAATCTTTACCTGAACTTCCAAATAAAAAGATTTTAAGATATGTAAAAGAGCTTGGCTTATCACAGATTGACGCAACAATGATTGTTGAAGTACTTGATAAAGCAAAATTCTTTGATATGTGTAATGAAATTGGTGGCGTATCACCTAAAAATATTTCTAATTGGGTACTTGGTGATATTTCGAAGTATATGAATGATAATTCAAAGAGTATTTTTGATACTTGCCTCACACCAAAGCGTATGGTTGATCTTATTAAGGTGATTGAAAGCGGAAATATTTCAAATTCAGCTGGTAAAACAGTATTTGAAACTATTATAGATGAGGATAAAGAGGTTGATACTGTAATAGCAGAAAAATCTCTTGCGCAGATCTCTGATACATCTTTCCTTGATGAAATTGCTGATAAGGTGCTTGCTGAAAATGAGAAGTCAGTTTCTGATTATAAGGGAGGGAAGACTAATGCCTTCGGATTTCTTGTTGGACAATGTATGAAGGCTTCAAAAGGTAAGGCTAATCCAGGAATGATGAAGGAAATTCTTATAAGTAAAATTGATAAGTTATAATAGTATGATTATGAAAAGAGGTACTTGCAAAATGCAAGTACCTCTTTTTGTTATTATTTAATATCCTAAGACCTCAGGTACAAGAATAACTTTTATTCTATCCTTATGTCTTTGTCTTGCTGAAATAAGGTAATTACAGCATATTCTTGTATCACTGTTACAACCATCACATATTTCAGAGTTCTCGTTTAGAAACGACATACATTTTCCTTTTGAGTTGCAATATGAGTTAACTTCAAGTCGCTCACAGTTTTTGGGAGCACATATTGTTTTAACTCTGTTTATTGCCTCATCAATGTTTTTAACTATCTTGTTGTAACCTACAACCATAATAACTGAGTCAGGTCCATATGCTATAGCAGCAATACGGTTGCTGTTTCCGTCAACATTATATAATTCACCATTTTCAGTTACTGCATTAGAACTGCATAAATATGCATTAGCTGAAAAAGCTTTTATATAAGCTTCTTTTGGTTCAAGCTGAGTTCTGTCAATAAAGTTATAATCACCAGATTTTAATAAATCAATAACGCCACATTGTTTTAGTGATTCAGACCCACCGTTTGAAACAGTATCTCCCTTTTTTATTAGTTTCTTAATAAGGTCAGTTACCTCATCTTTATTGTCGACAATATAAGTTTTAATGTTGTTCTTCTCTAAATTCTTCGCAGTCGTTTTAAGTACTTTCATTATATCATTCATTTTATTACCTTCTTAAAATAAATCAGCAGGATAACATCCTGCTGAAGTTTATGTATTAATTAGATTGAATCGTCTTCTTCTTGTTCAATGTTAAGCTGTTTTACAGGTATTCTTTTAAAAGGAGAATAAACGTATCTTGAGCAGCTGAAATTGATATCAACTAAGCCTTGTTTTTCACATAGAATTCTGTTACCTTCTTTTGTTCTTTGTCCAAAAGTACAGTACTCGCATCTTGGGTGAATTGAATTGCTGAATGCAGTGCTTTTCATTTTATCAGTCCTTTCGAATATATATCCGAGATACATTATAACACACCTTCCTTAAAAAATCTAT
>JAEWZG010000112.1 GCA_023395435.1 Bacillota bacterium | reverse complement strand
AGTGATGATAATGTCTGAAAGTACTGCAGTTATATCTGAAGAACAGAATGATTCTGTTGAAGAAATTTGTGACTGGATAGAATCGTTGGTCTTTTCAGTGTTTATTGTACTGCTTATATTTACTTTTCTGTTCAGGCAAGTAAGTGTAATCGGGCCTTCCATGAATCCTACGTTAAATGGTTCTGATATAGATAAGCCAGGTAGCGCAGGGGACAGACTGTTGATTTCTCATTTGTTTTATAAACCTGAAATAAATGACATAATAGTTATAAGATCAAAAAATTTAAATGAAAATATAATAAAGCGAGTTATCGCAACAGAAGGACAGGAAGTCAATATAGATTTTGAAAACGGAAAAGTTTATGTTGATGGAAAGTTACAGTACGAGCCTTTTATCAATCCGGAAAATTTTAATAATTTAGGTGCTTTTGATTATCCAGTAACTGTACCGAAAGGGCACGTATTTGTAATGGGTGATAACCGTGGAAATTCTTTGGATAGTCGTGACTCAAGAGTTGGCTTTGTTTCAGAAGATGATATATTAGGGAAAGCTTTTTTTAGAATTTTTCCGTTTAATAAATTTGGTGGTCTTTATAAATAATTGGAGGTTTAAATGGCTGAGGTTTCATCTATACAATGGTTTCCAGGGCATATGGCAAAGACAAGAAGGCTTATGCAAAAAAACATTACTCTTGTCGATGCAGTAGTTGAAATAACTGATGCACGTATACCTCAAAGCAGCAGAAATCCTGAAATGGATAGATTAGTTGGCAAGAAACCAAGACTTGTTATATTAAACAAATGTGATGCAGCTGATGACAGAATTACTGCTATGTGGCTGGATTACTACAAAAGCAAAAATGTTCTTGCTCTTGCGATGGATTGTAGGAGTGGTAAGGGCGCTAATAAATTTCTACCGACACTGAAGGAATTGTTAAAAGATCAGATAGCTTCATGGCAGCAAAAAGGAATGGTTGGTAGACCAATAAGAATTATGATTGTTGGTATCCCTAATGTCGGTAAATCATCATTCATTAACCGTATGGCTAAATCAAAAAGAGCAAAGGTTGAGGACAGGCCTGGTGTTACACGTGGAAAGCAATGGGTTAGCCTTGACGCAGATCTTGAACTTCTTGATATGCCTGGTGTATTATGGCCAAAGTTTGAAGATAAGCTTGTTGGCGAGCGACTTGCTTTTACAGGTGCTGTAAAAGATGATATAATGGATATGGAACATCTTGCTAGCCGATTATTGCAGTTTTTAAATGATAACTATCCCAAGCTTATTATGGAAAGATATAATGTTGAAACAGTTGAAAATGAAGAGGGATATGAAATTCTTCAGAAAATTGGTAAAAAACGCGGCTTTCTAATTTTAGGTGGAGAAATTAATACTGAACGAGCTGCAATAACAGTAATGGATGAATTCAGAAGTGGCAAAATAGGTAAGCTTACACTTGAAAAACCGCATAAGTAAAGAGGTGCCATATGGAACTTTTTGAGTATGATAAAGCAGTTAGAGAAAAGTTTACAATGGTTTGTGGCGTTGATGAAGCTGGACGAGGACCATTAGCTGGTGATGTTTATGCTGCTGCTGTTGTTTTTGATGAAGATGTTATTATTGAAGGCATAAATGATAGCAAGAAACTTACAGCGAAAAAACGTGAGCAATTATATGATATAATAATAGAAAAAGCAAAAGCTTATTGCATAGCAACAGCTTCTATAAAAGAAATTGAAGAAATCAATATTCTCAATGCAGCAATGCTCGCAATGAAAAGAGCAGTAGAAGGACTTGGAATTGTTCCCGATATTGCATTGATTGATGGAAATAAGACACCAGATATTGATTGTAAAGCGCATGCTGTTGTAAAAGGTGATGCTACAAGTCAGAGTATTGCCGCAGCATCAATTCTTGCAAAAGTTGCAAGGGACAGATATATGGAAGAGCTTGATAAAAAATATCCTCAATATCAATTCGCAAAGCATAAGGGATATGGCACAAAGCTTCATTATGAAATGCTTGAAAAGTATGGAATAAGCGAAGTCCATAGACCAAGCTTTTTAAAAAAGCTGAGGGATAAATAAATGAATCAGCGTGAAAAAGGAAACGTCGGGGAATCCGATGTCTGTAATTATCTTGAAACATTAAGTTATAAAATAATTAAGAGAAATTACACTATAAAGGGTGGAGAAACTGATATAATTGCAGTGAAAAATGATATTATCGCATTTGTTGAAGTAAAAACAAGAAAGAAAAATGCTATGGTATCAGGTTTTGAAGCAATTACTGATTCAAAGAAGCTCAGAATTATGAAATGTGCACAACATTATTTTTTAAACAATGAATGCAATCTTCAACCACGCTTTGATGTAGCTGTAGTAGAGACAACCAACGGGAAAACAACCAATATTGAATATGTAGAAAACGCTTATGATATGAGCGATACAAATATTATCTTTTAAGGTTAGGTGACTAATATGTTTTACAAAAGCACAAGAAACAGCAATGTAAATGTAACATCTTCACAGGCAATAGCACAGGGTATTTCAAATGACGGCGGACTTTTTGTTCCATCTGAAATTCCTTCATTGACTTTTGAAGATATTAAAGCTATGGGAAGTATGAAGTACAGTGAAAGAGCTGCTTTTATATTTTCAAAATATCTTACAGATTTCACAGATGTTGAAATAAAATTCTGTGTTGAAAATGCTTATAATGACAAGAAATTTGCAACAGAAGATATTGCACAGATTGCACATCTTTTTGACGGAACATATATGCTTGAATTATGGCATGGTCCAACTTGTGCATTTAAGGATATGGCATTGCAGATTTTACCTTTCCTTTTGACAACATCAGCTAAGAAAATAAAGCTTGATAAGAAAATTGTTATTCTTGTTGCTACTTCAGGTGATACAGGAAAAGCAGCACTTGAAGGCTTTAAGGATGTAGATGGTACGCAGATTCTTGTTTTCTACCCAGAAGACGGTGTAAGTGCTATGCAGAAAAAACAGATGACAACGCAAGAGGGTGAAAATGTTGGCGTATGTGCTATCGAAGGTAACTTTGATGATGCACAGACAGGCGTTAAGAAGATTTTTACCGATTCTGAAATAGCAGGACAACTTGAGAAGAACGGAATGATGTTCTCAAGTGCAAACTCAATTAACTGGGGCAGATTATCACCTCAAATAGTTTATTATGTATCAACATATGCACAGCTTGTTGCTGATGAAGAAATCGCATTAGGTGATAAAATAAACATAGTTGTCCCAACAGGAAACTTCGGTAACATACTTGCTGCTTATTATGCAAAGCTTATGGGTATCCCTGTTAATAAATTAATCTGTGCATCAAATTCAAATAATGTTCTTACTGATTTTTTAAATACAGGTATTTACAATAGGAATAGGAACTTCTATACAACAATATCACCTTCAATGGATATTCTTATTTCAAGCAATCTTGAAAGACTTCTGTATCATCTCAGTGGTGATAACGATGCACTTATTAGTGACTGGTTTGGAAAGCTTTCTACTGAAGGAAAATATGAAGTAACTGATGAAGTAAAGAAACTTCTAAAGGATAGCTTCTGTGCTGGAAGCTGTAATGATGATGAAACTAAAGCAACAATTAAGGATATTTTTGAAAAGTTTTCATATACTTGTGATACTCATACTGCAGTAGCTGTTAAGGTTTATGAAGATTATAAGAAGGCAACAGGCGACAATACAAAAACCATTATTGCTTCAACAGCAAGCCCTTATAAATTCAGCTCAAGTGTTCTTGAAGCAATCGACGGAACGCAACAGAATAATGATGAGTTTGCAATGGTTGAAAAGCTTGGAGATATTTCAAAAATTGATATTCCAAATGCTTTATCCGATTTAAAGAATAAGTCTGTAAGATTTTCCGATACTATTTCAAAAGATGATATGAAAGACTATGTATTAAGAACACTCGGAATATAAAAAGTTAGCGTCTGCTTTTTACAGCAGACGCTTTTGGGTTATCCCTATTATTAGGGATACGTGCTTAAATACATTACTGAATTTATACACTTGCAGGCAATTTGTCTTAATTGTCGACAGCTATACTGTCAGACTAATTAGTACATCATGCACAGCCCCCTTTTGTAAGAGAACCTCTTACAAAATTATTATCTTCGATATTTATAATATTATAAGTGGAAATTTCTATAGATGAAAGGACGAAAAACATGGCTTTGTATGCTATAAGCGATCTTCATTTATCGCTATCAACAAACAAATCGATGGAAGTCTTTCCAGGTTGGGAAAACTATGTTGAGAGAATAAAAACGAACTGGATTAATAAGATTACTACTGAGGATACAGTAGTTCTTGCGGGCGATTCATCATGGGGAATATCTCTTGAACAATCACTTGAAGACTTCAAGTATATAAACACTTTGCCAGGAAGAAAAATTTTACTAAAAGGAAATCACGATTTCTGGTGGACTACAAAAAACAAAATGGATATATTCTTTGCTGAAAATGGATTAAATACTTTAAATATTCTTAATAATAATCATTATGCATATAATGATTTTGCTATTTGCGGAACAAGAGGCTGGATTAATGAAAATGAGGAGCCTGCTGATAAAAAAGTACTTTTGCGTGAGGCTGGAAGGCTGGAAGCCTCAATAAAATCAGCTTTAACAGAGAAATTAAAGCCTATTGTTTTTCTTCATTATCCGCCTTTATATGCAAATGATTATAATTATGAAATACTTGATGTTCTTCATAAATATAATATAGAAGAATGCTTTTATGGGCATATACACGGCAAAAGTAGTGGTTATGCTATACAGGGTGACCGGGATGGAATCAGTTACTCATTAATTTCTAGTGATATTTTACAATTTGAGCCTAAATTGATTAAATAATTTGGATAATGTGTCAATTTAAGAATGTAAGTGTAGAAAATACTTAGGAGATATGTTATAATAGCAAGGATATTTATAATTACTGGAGGATTCTTAAATGAATTTAAAATCAACAAATAAAGTGGAAACAAATAAGTTTGAACTTGAAATTGAAGTCAATGCGGCTGATTTTGATGTTGCTGTAGAAAAAGCATACCAAAAGCAGAAGAAAAAGATTAATGTACCAGGTTTCAGACCAGGAAAAGCTACTAGAAAAATGATTGAAAAGACTTATGGCGAAGGCGTTTTTTACGATGAAGCTATAAATGCAATATATCCACAGGCTGTTGCTGAAGCTGTTGAAGCTGCCGGCATCGAACTTGTTGACCGTCCTGAAGTTGATGTGAAATCAATTTCAAAGGAAGATGGCGTTGTTATTAAAGCAATATGTATTACAAAACCTGAGGTAGAGGTTTCAAATTATAAGGGAATAGAAGTAACAAAAACTGTCAATGATGTAACAGATGAAGCTGTCGATGCAGAAATTGAAAAGCTTAGACAAAAAGGTATGAGAATGATTACTGTTGAGGACAGAGCTGCTGAAATGGGCGATGAAGTCGTTATCGACTTTGAAGGCTTCCTTGACAATGTTGCATTCCCAGGCGGAAAAGCTGAAGGCTTTGGTCTTTCACTTGGTAGCGGTCAGTTTATCCCTGGCTTTGAAGAAAAAGTTGTTGGACACAGCATAGGTGAAGAATTTGACATTGATGTTACATTCCCAGAAGAATACCAGGCTGAAGAACTTGCTGGAAAGCCAGTTGTATTCAAGATTAAGCTTCACGAAATAAAGGCAAAGGAACTTCCTGAAGTTGATGACGATTTTGTAAAGGATACAACTGAATTCGATACTGTTGATGAACTGAAAGCTGATCTAAAGAATAAGCTTGAAGAAGCTGAAAAGAACAAAGCTGATGCTGAAGTTGAAACAAAATTGATGGATACAGTTATTGAAAATATGACTGGTGAAATTCCTGAAGTTATGTACGAGCACAGAATTGATGATATGGTTAATGATTTTGAGCATCGACTATCATCACAGGGCTTGAACATTGAAATGTATCTTCAATACACAGGAATGGAAATGGAATCTTTCAGAAAGACTTTTGCAGAGCAGGCTGAAAAGCAGGTTAAATTAAGACTTGCTCTTGAAAAGATTGCAAGTATTGAAAACATTGTTGCTTCAGACGAAGAAGCAGAAGCTGAATTTGCTAAACTTGCAGAAGCTTATAAGATGGAAGTTGAAAAAGTTAAGGCATATATAGCAGTTGAGGATATCAAGAAGGATATTGCTGTTGGCAAAACTGTTGACTTTATCAAGGAACAGGCTGTTATTAAGTAATACCTTGACCCTCATAGCTTTATATAAATGTTGATGTTTATGACATCGTTAATTTGGAGGGTATAACTATGAGTTTAGTTCCATACGTTGTTGAGCAAACCAGCAGAGGAGAACGTTCTTACGATATTTTTTCACGTCTGTTGAATGACAGAATAATAATGCTTTCAGAAGAAGTAACTGATACAACAGCAAGTCTTGTTGTTGCACAGCTTTTATATCTTGAGGGACAGGATTCTGAAAAAGACATCAGTTTATATATCAACAGCCCTGGCGGATCTGTTTCTGCTGGCATGGCTATATATGATACGATGAACTATATTAAATGTGACGTATCTACAATTTGTGTAGGTATGGCTGCTTCAATGGGTGCATTTCTGTTGTCATCTGGTGCAAAGGGAAAGAGATTTGCTCTTCCAAGCAGCGAAATTATGATTCATCAACCTTTAATTGCTGGTGGAGGAATTTCAGGACAAGTAAGTGATATTAAGATTCGTTCAGAATATTTTGTTAAGTTAAAGGATAAACTAAATAAAATTCTTGCTGAGAATACAGGCAAACCACTTGAAGTTGTTGAAGCTGACACTGATAGAGATAACTTCATGTCAGCACAGGAAGCAGTTGAATATGGTTTGATTGATAAGGTTATCAATAAGAGATAGGTGGGTGCATAATGGCAGGAAATGATGGAATTAAACGCTGCAATTTTTGCGGAAAGCCTGAAAATAAGGTCAGAAATATGTTTTC
>JAEWZG010000070.1 GCA_023395435.1 Bacillota bacterium | reverse complement strand
ATTATTATGGAGGGATAAGTATGTTTGATTTAACACCATATGGCTATAAGCCAAAGAATATTTTTAAAGCTTTTGATGATTTTGAGAAGAACTTCTTCCGTGGATTTGACGCTGATTTTCGCAATTTCAGAACAGATATAATTGAAAAAGACAATAGTTTTATTCTATCCGCCGAATTGCCAGGATACAAAAAAGAAGATATAAATATTGAAATTAATGATAACATGCTCACTATCAGTGCAGAGCACAAAGAAGAAAAAGATGAGAAAGACAACAAAGGCAATTACATTCGTCGTGAGAGAACTTATGGTTCTTACACAAGAAGCTTTGATATATCAAACATTAAAGCTGATGAAATTAAAGCGGAATATAAGGACGGTATTCTTGAGCTTGAAATGCCAAAGCTTGAAGAAAAACCAGCCGCTCAAAAACGAATTGAAATTCAATAAAAAAGCAGGAGCATAAAGCTCCTGCTTTTAATTTTACTCAACAGTAACAGATTTAGCAAGATTTCTTGGCTTATCAACGTCACAGCCACGTAAAGCTGCTGTGTAGTAGGAAATAAGCTGCAGTGGGATAATTGAAATCATTGGCATTAACATATCATTAATCTTAGGTAAATCTACTCTGTAATCAGCAACGCCTTCTTCAACCTCGGCACCTTCCTGACAAACAAGAATGACCTTTGCACCACGTGCTTTAACTTCCTTGATATTACTGATAGTTTTTTCAAAAAGCTCTGTCTGTGTTGCAACAGCAATAACAGGCATACCTTCAGTAATAAGTGAAATTGTTCCGTGCTTTAATTCCCCAGCAGCATAAGCTTCAGAATGAATGTATGAAATTTCTTTAAGCTTCAATGAACCTTCCATACTCATTGCGTAGTCAAGACCACGTCCGATGAATAATAGGCTATCAGCATTAATAAGCTTCGATGCAATATATTGAAGATTTTCTTTTTGTTCAAGGTACTTGTCAATAACCTCAGGAGTTTGCTGAAGCTGCCTTATAAGGGACTTGCATTCATCCTCTGAAATCTTACCCTTAATATAAGCAAGCTTAAATGCAAGCAAATACATTACAGCGATCTGAACAGAATATGCTTTTGTTGAAGCAACTGCAATTTCAAGACCGGCACGGGTATATATCACCATATCGGCATCTCTGGCAATTGATGAACCAACAACATTCACAATAGCGAGTGTCTTTGCACCTTTCTGCTTTGCAAGGCGAAGAGCAGCAAGTGTATCAGCAGTTTCACCTGATTGTGAAATAATAATTACGAGGTCCTTATCAGTGATAATAGGATTTCTATATCTGAATTCTGAAGCAATATCGACAGTAACAGGCATTCTTACGAGGCCTTCAATTACATACTTTCCGACAACACCAGCGTGCATCGCAGTACCACACGCAACAACAAAAATGTTATTGAAGCCTTTGAGAACATCATCTGTTAGGCCAGCTTCTTCAAGGTTAGGCAATTCATTATTGATTCTTGGGTTAATTGTATTTTTTATTGCGGTTGGCTGCTCGTGAATTTCTTTAAGCATAAAATGCTCATAACCACATTTTTCAGCTGCTTCCATATCCCAGTCAGCAACCTTAAGTTCCTTTGTGATTTCAGATTTATGTATATCAAAGAATTTTACTTCATTTTCCTTCAATACAGCGATTTCATCACTTTCAAGAAGATAATATTTTTTTGTATACTTTAAAATAGCAGGAACATCAGAAGCAATGAAGTTTTCATTGTCACCAGTACCAACAATAAGAGGAGATTCTTTTCTTACTGCATAAATTGTATCAGGAAAATCCTTGAATACTATTCCCAGTGCAAATGAACCTCTAATTTCTTCAAGAGCTTCAGCGATAGCGTCAAGAGCATTACCCTTGTAATAATAATCAAGGAGTTTTGCGACAGTCTCTGTATCTGTCTGTGAATCAAATTCATACCCTTTTTTGATAAGGAAGTTTTTAACGTCCATGTAATTTTCAATAATACCATTATGAACTATTGAAAGTGTTGCATTTCCGTGGGGATGTGCATTTATGTCCGAAGGCTCACCGTGAGTAGCCCATCTTGTGTGGCCTATTCCGCATGTCCCAGTTGGAATGCCCTCTGCTGAAAGCTTGTCAGCAAGATTTTGCAGTTTACCTTGCGCCTTAATTGTTTTAATTGAACCATTTTCTATTACTGAAATACCTGCTGAATCATAACCACGATATTCAAGTTTTGACAACCCGTCAAGTAATACTTGTGTACAGTTTTTTTCTCCAACATATCCGACAATTCCACACATAGTGATTCCTCCAAATTTATTTCTCAATATCAGTAATCATATTAACTCTATTAGAATGACGACCGCCTTCAAAATCAGTATTTATAAAAACATTGATAAGTTCAAGGGCGTATTCATCGCCCACAACTCTTGAACCAAGACAAAGAACATTGGCATCATTGTGAAGTCTTGTATATTTGGCAGAATAATAATCTGAACAAGCTGCCGCACGGATGCCTTTAACCTTGTTTGCTGCTATTGACATACCAATACCAGTTCCGCAAATAAGAATTCCAATATCAGCTTTTTTACTTAAAACAATCTCGCAGACTTCCTTTGCCTTCAAAGGGTAATCGCATTTTTCCCCTTCTGCACAACCACAGTCTATATAGTCAATATTGTTTGCCTTAAAGTATTCAGTTACTTTGTTTTTAAGTGTTGTTGCTGCGTGATCATTTCCTATTACAATCATATTTGTACTCCTTATAATTACATAATTATATCATATTCTATTTAAAAATCAATCTTTTTGCGCAATATCTTTTTCAGCTTTTGTAATCTGAAGATAACTTGCATCAAGTTGATCTGGCAAGTATAAATTCTCTTTCATTGCAATAGCACATAAGGATGATGAAAGCTGTAATCTATCATGTGCTGGTGCAATTCTTACATTGTTCTTGTCCTTGAAATATTTTTCAAAACATTCCTGTGCATAATCACCAACAAGAACAATATCATTTAAAAAATCTATCTGTTTGATTATGTCGGATACATTAGCAATGCAGTCTTCTTTAATCTGCAAGATGTTTTCTCCATCGCTACTAAAAATTCCATAGTAAGCAATATCAGGGCGAGCCCTCATAAGTGAAATTATTGTGCACCTATAACCGACACAGTTATATGCAAGTGATTTTAAGGTGGATACTCCAATACATTTTTTATTAAGCGCAAGGCCCATTGCTTTCACGGCAGAAATTCCAATACGAAGTCCAGTGTAAGATCCTGGCCCGTTTGCAACGGCAAAGCCATCTATGTCAGTGAGCGTCAGCTCAGCGTCCTTCAAAAGCTTTTCTATCAAAGGCAGTATAACCTGTGAGTGTGTCAATTTTGTAAGAACTGTTGTCTGTGCAATAACATTATTTTCATCACATATAGAAACAGAAGCCGTTTTACCTGATGTGTCAATTCCAAGTATCAGCAAAATCTTTCGCCTCCGTCAATAATAATTTCCCTTGTATCATCATCAATCCTATTTATATTAATATATATAGTGTTTTTATCAAGGCAATCTTTGATATTCTCGCTCCATTCGATAGCAAGAACATTATCTTCAGACATATAATCATAAAACCCAGTAGTTTCAAGGCTTTCTGCATTCATAATGCGATACATATCAAAGTGATAGAGATTTATTCCCCCTCTGTATTCATTGACAAGAGCAAATGTCGGCGAGGTTATATCATCACCGAGTCCCATACCAATAGCAAGTCCTCTTGTAAAGGTAGTTTTTCCGGCACCGAGCCCACCAACAAAGGCAATGACGTCACCACCCCTAAGTTTTGCACCTATCTCTTTACCAAATTCAATTGTTTCTTCAGGGGAATGTGTTATCTTCCTCAAAATTTACACCTCTATATCAAATACCCTGTCTTTATAATAATACTTTTTGTCTTCGTCAGTAATTTTGCGAAGGACCTTGCAAGGATTACCCACAGCAATAACATCTGATGGAATATCCTTTGTAACAACACTGCCAGAGCCTATTACGGTGTTATCACCTATAGTAACTCCAGGATTAATAACAGTATTGCCACCAATCCATACGTTATTTCCTATTTTTACTTTAATACCGTATTCATAACCAGTATTTCGTGTATCGTGATGAATCGGATGTCCAGCTGTATAAATTGAAACATTAGGAGCAATAAAAACATTGTCGCCTATTGTTACGGGTGCAGGGTCAAGAATCACAAGATTGAAGTTTGAATAAAAATTCTTGCCGACAGAAATATTAGATCCATAGTCACATCTGAAGGGTGGCTCTATATAAACATTTTCACCCATTGAACCAAGCAGTTCACCAAGTATTCTTTTGCGGTTTTTTAAATCACCAGGGTCAGAAATGTTAAATTCATTCTGAAGATATCTTGCCTTTAAAAAAAGCTTATCAAGACCGTCTTTTCCACCTATATAAGGCAAGCCAGCAATCATTCTTTCTCTCATATCCATATTTAGTATTCCCAGTCTGTGCACTCATTTATAGGTGTAACAACAGGCTTACCATCTCTGTCAAGCAATACAGTCATTCCACCTGCGTAACCACTCATGTGGAAGAGATAATTAACACCAGTTACTTTATCAACCCATATTTCGCTGCTGGTCATTCCAGATTGTGAATAGGTTTTTACAAAGCGTCCGTTTTTATTAGTCTCTCTTTTCATAATCCTTGCACCTCTATTTTTTAGAATAATCCACTGATATTTCCTTTGTTATCACAATCAATTTTATTAGCAGCCGGAACCTTTGGTAGTCCAGGCATTGTCATAATGTCACCAGTCAATGCAACAACAAAATTAGCACCAGCTGATAATCTTACATCACGTACTGTGATTTCAAAGTTTTCTGGTTTTCCAAGCTTTGTTGGATCATCAGAAAGGGAATATTGAGTTTTAGCAACACATACAGGAATATTGCCAAAGCCAAGCTCATTAATTTCCTTAATTGCTTTTTCAGCTTGTGCAGTGAAGATTACGCCATCAGCACGGTAAATTTCCTTTGCGATTATTCCGAGTTTTTCCTTGATAGGGAGCTTATCGTCGTAAAGTGGCTTGTAGTTGGATTCCTTAGTTTCAATTGTCTTGCAAACCTTTTCGGCAAGGTCTGTTCCACCTTTTCCGCCCTTCGCAAATATTTCAGCAAGTGAAACCTCAACGCCCATATTCTCACAGAATTTTTTGATGTAAGATATTTCAGCCTCTGAATCAGTATGGAATCTGTTGATCGCAACAACAACAGGAACGCCGAATTTGTGCATATTTTCAATGTGAGTTTTAAGGTTAACGATACCTTTCTTCAAAGCCTCAACATTTTCTGTTGTAAGTTCAGTTTTAGGGACTCCACCATTGTATTTTAATGCTCTTATTGTAGCAACAAGAACAACGCAGGAAGGCTTGAGATTTGCAAAACGGCACTTGATGTCAAAGAACTTTTCAGCACCAAGGTCAGAACCAAAGCCTGCTTCAGTGATAACATAATCGCCAAGCTTTAATGCAAGCTTAGTTGCTCTTACTGAGTTGCATCCATGAGCAATGTTAGCGAAAGGTCCGCCGTGCATGATAGCAGGAGTGTTTTCAAGTGTTTGTACAAGGTTTGGCTTCAATGCGTCTTTTAAAAGTGCAACCATAGCACCGCATCCGCTTAAGTCCTTTGCATAGACAGGCTTGTTGTCATATGTATAAGCAACAAGTATTCTTTCAAGTCTTGCCTTTAAATCGTCAAGGTCAGCAGCAAGGCAAAGAATAGCCATAATTTCTGAAGCAACAGTAATCTGGAACGAATCCTCACGAGGAACTCCGTTAATCTTTCCGCCAAGTCCAACAATAATATTTCTCAATGCCCTGTCGTTCATATCCATACAACGCTTGAACATTATTCTTCTCTGATCAATACCGAGTGCGTTACCTTGTTGTATGTGATTATCAAGTAAAGCACAGAGAAGGTTGTTTGCAGCAGTAATTGCGTGCATATCGCCAGTGAAATGTAAATTTATATCCTCCATAGGAACAACCTGAGCATATCCGCCACCTGCTGCTCCGCCTTTTATACCGAAAACAGGTCCGAGTGAAGGCTCACGAAGTGCGAGAACAGCCTTTTTGCCTATAACCTGCATAGCTTCTGCAAGACCAACGCTTATTGTTGTCTTTCCTTCGCCGGCAGGGGTAGGATTTATAGCAGTCACAAGTATAAGCTTGCCGTCTGGTTTGTTTTCAAGTTCTTGAAAAAGATTTTCTGACAGCTTTGCTTTATAATGTCCGTATGGCTCGATGTCATTCTCTGATATTCCAAGATCCTTTGCTACTTCATAAATCTTCTTCATTTTACAACTTTGTGCTATTTCAATATCAGTCAACATAAATGCTTCCCCCAAAAAATTATAGTCAAAATTATCGCTTTTATTATACCACATATCAAAAATAATTACTATAATAAATTTCATGTATCAGAATTAATATGCAGTTCTTACAATAATTTGTGTATTGAAATCATTGCGTTTTGTTATTTATTGTTATATAATTAAATGTAAATGTTTTTGGAGGAGGGTATAGGATGAAAAAGGTAATGACAGTCATCTGGCATTATTTAAAAAAGATGGACAAGCTTCTTGTACTAGCAGTTCTTGCTTGCTCGGGTTTAAGTGTTGTTCTGTTGTATTCTATTAATGCAAATAAAGCCTCATCATTTGTTTACCCTTCAACCTACAAAACTCAGATTGTTGCTACCGGGCTTGGGTTAATATGTGCATTAGTTCTCTCAATGATAGACTATAATCGGCTTGCAAAGCTATGGTATTTATATGCTCCGGTGGGAGTATTCCTTGTGTTACTGACCTTTACCCCTCTTGGCATGATGCGTGAGGGTACAACCGCCGATGACAGAGCATGGCTGAATATTGGGGTTACCTCCATTCAGCCGTCAGAGTTTTTAAAGATAGCATTTATAGTATCTTTTTCATATCATCTTTCAAAGGTTAAAGATAAAATAAATGAGCCGTTGAACTTATTGCTTTTATGTCTGCATGGAGCAATTCCTATCGGGCTTATAGCTCTTCAGGGTGATGGTGGAACAGCAATAGTATTCGGTGCAATATTTGTAATGATGTTTTTTATTGCGGGAGTATCTTGGAAGTATATTTTAGCAGTAGTACTTGCATCACCTTTATTTGGAGTTCTTGGCTGGAATTTTATACTCACTGATAATCAGCGAGACAGGTTCCTTATTACCTTTAATCCTGAAATGGATCCATTAGGTCTTGGTCATCAGCAGATTCAGGGTAAGATCGCACTTGGTTCCGGGCAGCTTTATGGCAAGGGGCTTTTTGGTGGGGATTATATGTATGTATCCGAAATGCACAATGACTTTATCTTCTCATATCTCGGTCAGGTTCTTGGATTTATAGGCTGTATAGCACTTTGTGGTGCGATAATTTTCATAGCTATTAAAATTCTCTATGATGGGATAATTGCAAAGGACAATATCGGGAAATATATATGCATAGGCGTTTTTGCAATGTTCTTTACCCACGCAGTACTTAATATAGGAATGGTGCTTGGTGTATTGCCTGTTATCGGTGTTCCTCTTCCGCTTATCAGTGCAGGTGGTTCGTCAGTATTAAGTATGTATCTTGCATTTGGGCTTGTATTAAGTGTTTATCAGCATAACGAGCGGAACAAATCTATTTTCTATTAAATATAAGAAATAAAAAAGAGCAGACATTTGTCTGTTCTTTTTTATATTTTTTTATTAACTACTTGACAAAGAAATGTTTTTGTTATATAGTTAGTTACATAAGTAATTAACCAACTATCATTATTAAAAGGTGGTGCAAAGTGAATATAAATTTTGAAACCGAGAGACCGATTTATCTTGAACTTTCTGATTGGATAGAAGATAACATTCTGTCACAGGTTTTTGTTGAAGAAACTCAGATCCCTTCCACAACAGAACTTTCAGTAAACTTCAAAATAAACCCGGCAACAGCCTTAAAAGGAATAAACATACTCGTTGACCAAGGGATAATTTACAAGAAAAGAGGAGTTGGAATGTTTGTGAATGAAGGAGCTGTCGAAAAAATTCGTGCCAAAAGAAAAGAAGAATTTTGCGAAGCTTATATAAATTCGTTGTTGAACGAAGCAAAAAAGCTGGATATCTCGAAGACTGAGATTATTGAAATGATTGAAAGAGGGTTTGACAAATGAGTACAATTCAGGTAAAAAACATAACAATGCAGTTTAAAGAAGTCACAGCATTGAATGATGTGACAATTACTTTTGATGAAAATAAAATATATGGACTTCTTGGTAGAAACGGCGCAGGTAAAAGTACACTTTTAAATCTTATGACAAATAAGATTTTCCCGACAATTGGTGAAATTCTTGTGGATGGTGAGAATGTCCTTGAAAATGACAACGCACTGGGAAAGATCTTCTGTATGTGTGACAAGGATTTATATCCAAAGGAATTCACAGTTAAAAGAGCTATAAAATGGTCTAAGGAATTTTATCCTGGTTTTAATACGGAATATGCATATAAGCTTTGTGAAAAATTTCAGTTGTCACCAAAGAAAAAGCTGAAGGGGCTTTCAACAGGATATAATTCAATATTCAAGATTATACTTGCACTTGCAGCAAATACACCTATTGTTCTTTTTGATGAGCCTGTACTTGGACTTGACGCAAACCATAGAGATATGTTCTATAAAGAGCTTATCAATAATTATAGTGAAAATCCACGAACAATAATTATTTCAACGCATCTTATTGAAGAGGTTTCTGATGTTATAGAGGACGTTGTAATTATCAAAGACGGAAAGAAAATCATGCAGGATAGTGTTGAAAATATTCTTTCAAGAGGGTATTCAGTATCAGGCTCAGCACAGAAAATCGACGAATTTATTAAGGATAAGGAAGTTATAGGCGTTGACACTTTAGGTGTATTCAAGACAGCACATATTATGGGAAGCATTGATAAATCAAGAATTCCGGATGGCCTTGAGGTAACTAAGCTTGATTTACAAAAGCTTTTTATCCAGTTGACAAATGCGTAAGGGGGCTGAACAATGAAATTTTCAAAAGCCTTCAAATATCAGCTTAATGATGTTAAGCCAGCAATAATTTCTTTTTATGTTGTTATGATTGGAATAGTAATTCTATTTTCATCTATTATAACGTTAAATGTTAGTAACGTTAAGGGTGATACTATTGGGATAGATGCAGCCACACCTGTGTTTCTGTTTATTTTATCTTTATGCATTTTCTCGGCAAACTTCAGCTTTTTAAATCAGAACAGTGTATCAAGAAGAACTATGGTGCTAAGTTGCTTTGCTATGTTTGCAGCAGTTGCGGGTATAATGCTTGTTGTTGATATAATATATACAACGTTTATGCTTATACTTTGCATATTATCTGGTGGGGAGTATGCTACTTTATTTGATTCAATATATTATTTTGGTGCAAAAGAACCTAAGATTGATTATATTAACACACTTATGTATCTTCCTTCAGTATCACAGAAGCTTATAAGAATTGCTGCGAATCTTATTTTTAATTATGTGTCATATATTGCTGCTGCAGTTACTGGTTATTTGATATCAGTAGTATTTTACAGGCTAACAAAATTATGGCGAATTATAATATTCATTATTATTCCGGTTGTACTTTTAAACTCATCATATTCGATATATAGATTAGGTAGATCTTTCTTTGATACTATATCAAGTTGGTTGGACAGAAATATCTTTAACAGCCCGACAGGCACAATAATTCTAATGTTAATCTGGATCGTTGTTTTTGGAACGCTATCATATATAATTGCAACCAGAGCCAGTCTTAAACCAAAAAAAGAGTAGTAGGTGAGAAAATGAAATCAAAATTATATAAATCATATAAGTTTCACCTTGATACAGTTTTCGGATTGTATATTGGTGCTTTAGTATGTATACTTATTGCAGCATATGAGTATTATTCATATGTACATCTTGGGGCAAGCACAGAAGGCTTTTTTGATATCAGTGCATTTTCATCAATATTTTTCCCTTGTATGTTAATTGGGTTATCAAGAGAGAAAAATAAATATTTATTAGCTAATAGTATAACAAGAAAAAACGTATACATTTCTCAGATATTATCTATGCTGTCGATATTACCAGTCATAGCAATTATGATTGTTGCCATAGAGAAAATATATTATCAGGCTGATAAATACAAGCCACAGATTTCTGAAGTTTTTTCAAGATATTTTAAAGCACATGACGTTTCCCAATGGGGAACCATCGGACTGACTATCCTTTGGGTATTCGGAAATATTATTATAATTTTTGCAATTCTGTATATGTTACTTGAAGTAATGGTAAGGCTAGGCAAAGTCGGGAAAATTATATTCTTTGTGTCGATCTGGATTGGTTTTATTGCATTAATATGTTCAGCTGCTTTTCTCTACAATAATAATGGAAGCTTTATTAGAAAAGTATTCGGCTTCGCCGGTAATCCGTTGCATTCAACCATTACTAAATTAATTATATCAATTCCATTCTTTATATCAGCTTATATGTTAGCAAGACGATCACCTTTAAAAACTAAATAAATTGTATTAATAACTTAGGGATGCATAGTGCATCCCTTTTTGTATTGACAGGGATGGTTTTAGTGATATAATAACAGTATTAATAAGAAAAGGAGAATGCAATATGACTAATAGAATAAATGTGGAGATTGTATTTAATAGGGAGGTGCTGAAAAAATAATAGCAGTACCTCCTGGTGATATATTTTAAGGGAGGTATTTATTTTTGAATTTATTAGATAATTATGGTTTAACAGACCGATATATTAATGAAGCAACTATATATGAGGATTTAACCATCGGGCGTGTTGTTGCACAGTATAGAGGGCTATATAAAGTTGTAACCAACACCAGCGAGCTTATGGCAGAAATATCAGGTAAGCTTAGATATAATACTGATGAGCTTGCGAAATATCCTGCTGTCGGTGATTTTGTAATGCTTAAATCTTCAGGAGATGCTGATAGAGTAATAATACAGCAAATTTTAACCCGCAGAAGTGCTTTTCTCAGGAAAGCAGTAGGAGTCAGCGGTCAGGCACAGGTTGTCGCAGCAAACATCGATATAGTATTTATCTGTATGTCACTTAACAATAATTATAATTTGAGTCGACTTGAACGGTATCTTTCGGTAACATGGGATAGCGGAGCAACACCTGTTATTATTCTTACGAAATCTGATCTATGTGATGATGTTGAAGGGGCTGTATTAGAAGTCGAAAGAGTTTCATACTTTAGTGATGTAATAGCATTATCTATGAATGATAATGTTTCAGAAAAGCTCGAAAAATATTTGCAAAAAGGTATAACAACAGCATTTATCGGATCTTCTGGGGTAGGGAAATCAACACTTATAAATAATCTTCTCGGTGAAAATATCCTTACTACAAATGAAATTAACAAGGATGATAAGGGAAGGCATACCACAACAGGGCGAGAAATGTTTATTTGTCCAACTGGTGGCATCGTAATTGATACTCCGGGAATAAGAGAATTAGGTGCGGAGAGTGCTGACTTATCAAAATCTTTTACTGATATTGAAGAACTTGCTTCACGCTGTAGATTCAGTAATTGTACTCATACGACAGAACCAGGTTGTGCTGTGCGGAAGGCAATAGAAGAAGGGCTGATTGATGATAGAAGGCTTGAAAATTATTTCAAGCTGAAAACAGAATCAGGTTATGATGGACTTAATAGCAAACAGAGGGAATTTAAAAAATTAGAGAGAATGTTCCGTGATGTTGGCGGGATGAAGAACGTCAGAAAATTTGTTAGGGAGAATGACAAAAGACATAAAAAGTAATATAAAAACAGGACTAGTATAAAAATACCAGTCCTGTTTTATTTTATTATAATTCTTTTATATAAAGAGAATTGCTATCATCATATTTGAAGCCACAAGAGAGCAGAACACCACAAGAGGCCTTGTTTTCATTTTCTGGCTGAACAATAATTCTCTTAGCATTATTGCGTGAGGTTATTAATTCACATAGTGAAGTGATAATCTGAGTACCAAGTTTTTTGCCCAGATATTCAGTTTCGCCAATAAGATAATCAATACTGTAAGTTCCGTTAGTGTCAATATCACCATGCCAGGTTTCACCGCCGTTAATGTATTCATAATACTGGCAGAAGCCTATTGGCTTGATATCATACTCAACAATGAAATGATTTACAAAAGAATATTTATCTTTTCGGTGCTTAACCTCATTCATCCAATCCTCAGGCTCATGATACCACTTGGCAACATGGGGAACGCTAAGCCATTTTTTAAAAGTGTCAATGTCTTTATCCTCAAATTGTCGTAGTTTTATCATGTGTCATCTCCTTTGTTGTTTTATTACATTTTATAGATATCTTCAGCACTTAAAATCTGAATATTATTATCCTTTAAAGCTTCAAGAGCTTTTTCGTTGTTTTCAACTCGGAGAATCACGTATGCTGTGTTATCTGTCTTGCTTATGAAAGCATACATATATTCAACGCTGATGTTGTTTGCATAAAGAACATCCATTGCTCCAGCAAGTCCGCCTGGCTTGTCATCAATGCCGATAGCAATAACGTTTGTGAGTGATACTGTGCATCCAGCATCTTTGAAAACTTTTTCTGCTTTTTCTGGGTCATTGACAATAAGACGCATAATGCCGAAATCTCTTGTATCAGCAATAGATAAAGCACGGATGTCAATATCATTCAGCTTTAAAAGATTTGTAATTGTTGCAAGTCTTCCTGGCTTGTTTTCTACAAAAATAGATAACTGCTTAATAAACATAAAATGACCTCCCTATTATTTTAATTTTCTCTTATCTATAACACGAACAGCCTTGCCTTCACTTCTTGCAATTGTCTTAGGTTCAACAAGAGTAATTTTAGCTGCTATACCCAAAGTGGATTCGACCTGCTGCTTGATCTTTCTTTCCTGCTCATTGAGCTGCTTGATTTCATCAGAGAACATTTCAGGTGAAATTTCAACCTGAATTTCAAGAACGTCAGTATTGTCAATTCTATCAACAATAAGCTGATAGTGAGGGGTATTGTTACCCATTGAAAGAAGAACACTTTCAATTTGTGATGGGAACACATTAACACCACGAATAATGAGCATATCATCTGAACGTCCACGAGGTTTAAGCATTTTGATGAGTGTTCTTCCACATTCACAGGTGCCCTTCTGCAGAACGGCAATATCTCTTGTTCTATATCTTATGAGCGGGAATGCTTCTTTTGTTATACAAGTGAAAACAAGCTCACCTTGTTCACCGTATGGGAGAACATCACCAGTATCAGGATCGATTATTTCAGGAATAAAGTTATCTTCGTTAATGTGCATACCTGTCTGACATTCACATTCAAATGAAACGCCTGGTCCGATAATCTCAGAAAGTCCATAAATATCATATGCTTTTATCCCAAGCTTATCCTGAATTTCCGTTCGCATTTCTTCAGTCCAAGGCTCGGCACCGAAGATACCTGCTTTTAACTTAATCTCATCTTTTTTAATGCCCATTTCTTCCATTGTTTCGGCAAGGTACAACGCGTATGAAGGTGTAGAACAAAGAATTGTTGAGCCAAAGTCTTTGATAATATTAATCTGTCTTTGTGTGTTCCCGACAGAAACAGGGATAGTTGTACAGCCGACCTTTTCAGCACCATAATGCATACCGATACCGCCCGTGAATAATCCATAACCGTAAGAAACATGCATATAATCGGATTTTGAACCGCCAGCAGCAGTTATCGCACGGGAAATACATTCTGCCCACATATCAAGGTCATTTTTAGTATAACCAACAACAATCTGCTTACCTGTTGTTCCAGAAGAAGCGTGAAGACGGACAACCTTATCCATTGCCACAGCAAAAAGTCCATAAGGATATGTATCTCTTAAATCCTGTTTTGTTGTGAATGGTAGTTTTGATAGGTCACTTACTGATTTTATATCCTCTGGTTTTATTCCGGCCTCGTCCATTCTCTGACGATATGCAGGAACATTTTCATAAACGTGTCTTACTGTTTTTGATAACCTAAAGCTTTGAAGTGCTTCCATTTCGTGTGGTAAAGCACATTCAATATCTTTATCCCAGTAGTTTGACATTGGTTTCACTCCTTTTATTTATACGAACAGCAGTAATCTGCATATTCTTTTACAATTATTTTGAAGCTTGAATTCTCAGGAACAACAAAGCTTGTACCCTCGCCATAGGTTTTATATTCTGTTTCGCCTTTTAGCATTATATCCATTTCTCCACCGATGACTTCCATTAATTCTTCTGATGCAGTATTGAATTCATATTCGCCAGCAAGCATAAAGCCGAGAGTTTTCTTCGAATTATTTTCTAAAAAAATAGTTCTGCTTGTTACTTTTCCACCAAAATAAACATTTGCCTTTTTAATAACCTTTGCATTATATAATTCCATCTATAATACTCCTCAATTCTTATTCAATATGAAAACTTTCCGAATTAAAATTGCTGTAATATCGTCCTGAATCTGCTGTAAATTTCAAAACACAATAATCTGGGTCTGTTACTCCAAGAGGGTAGTATTGTGTATCACCTTTTTTCCATAACATTTCTTTTGAATTGCTATCAGTGAGTATTTCCATTGTGCCTTTTAGCATTACTCCACGAAACAAGAGAGTATCACAAAAATATAACACAGCTTTAGGATTGTTTCTATATTGACTAACACGTTTAGATGAAGTATTTGTAGAAAAATAGAAAACCTTTATTCCTTCATTTTTCTTAGTAGAAAGTACTGCTTTAATATTTGGAAATCCATCCTCATCAACTGAGCCGATAAATACTATCCTTCGGCTAGATATTATTTTATTAATTCTTGAGAAATTTTTTTCTGTCATTTTACTTCACTCATTTCAATTTTATGTCAAACTAAAGTAGATATTTTTATCATTCAATAGGAAAACTTTCCGAACTGAAATTGCTATAATATCTTCCGGTTGTTGCTGTGAATCTAAGAACGCAATAATCTGGGTCAGTAACACCGAGAGGGTAATACATAGTATCGCCTTCATGCCATATCATTTCCTTTGAATCAGCGTCAGTAAGGACTTCCATAGTGCCTTTAAGCATAACACCCCTGAAAAATCTTTTATCACAGAAATAAATACTTGCCTTATTATTTATAAGATACTGGCTTACTCTCATTGAGGAGGTGTTTGTGGTGAAGTAAAATACCTTTATGCCTTCTCTTTTTCGTGGAGCAAGCATTGCTTTCATATTTGGGAAGCCATCTTCATCAACAGAGCTAATATATGCTGTTGATTGCTTGGCAATGATATTGCCGACCGTTTTTTCTGTGTCTCTCATCATATTACGTCACTCCAAAAAAGTAATTAAGTGTTCTTTCCAAGTTCAAAAGCTTTTTTATTGAGCTCAAGGAATTTTGTAGGGACACATTCAACAATTGCATCCTGCCAGAATTTTTCATCAAAATCAAGTCTTTTAGCAACAGCACCCATTATAACGACATTTGATGCCTTTGCATTTCCAAGGCTTTCAGCAATCTCAAGTGCATCAATAGCAATAATATCAATGCCAAGCGCCTTAATTTTATCAATGATGTTTTCAGGGTAAGTTGCACTACCTGTAATAACAGGCATAGGGTCAGTTTTCTGTGTTGAAACAACTATCTTTCCACCTTTTTTGAGGAAAGGTATCCATCTTGCAGCCTCAAGCTGTTCAAAGGAAATTATAAGATCAGCCTCGCCCTTTTCAATTACAGGTGAAGCAACTTTATCACCATATTTTACATATGTTACGACAGAACCGCCACGTTGGCTCATTCCGTGTACTTCAGAAACTTTTACATCAAATCCCTGTGCAAGCAGAACATGTCCCATCATTCTTGAAGCAAGAAGTGAGCCCTGTCCGCCAACACCGACTATCATAATAGATTTAGTATTCATTATTTGTTACCTCCGATTGCTGAGAATGGACAAAGCTGTTCGCAAATTCCACACCCTGTGCACTGTGTTGTGTCTATCTGTGCTTTCCCATTCTTCATTGAGATCGCAGGACAACCCGCTTTTAAACAAGCTTTACAGCTCTTGCATTTATCTTTATCAACACATAGTGGAGGATTATGCTTAACGTATTTAAGTAAAGCACAAGGACGGCGTGAAATTATTACTGAAGGCTCAGCAACTGCAAGCTCTTCCTTGATTGCAGTTTCAGTTTCCTTAAGATTATATGGATCAACAACTCTTACTCTATTGATTCCAACAGCTTTTACAAGATCCTCAAGGCAAACCTTTGCAGCAGGATCCCCCTTTATGTTGTAGCCTGTTGTTGGGTTCTGCTGATGTCCGGTCATACCAGTAATTGAGTTGTCGAGAATCATTACAGTTGAATTTGAACCATTATATGCAATGTTAACAAGCCCAGTTATTCCTGAATGCATGAAGGTTGAGTCACCGATAACAGCAACAGATTTCTTTTCAGAATCTTCTCCTCTTGCTTTGTTGAAGCCATGAAGCCCTGAAATTGAAGCACCCATACAGATTGTAGTATCCATTGCACAAAGTGGTGCAGCAGCACCAAGTGTGTAACATCCGATATCACCGCTTACAGTAATTTTGTTCTTAGCAAGTGTATAGAACACACCTCTGTGAGGGCACCCAGCACACATTACAGGAGGTCTGACAGGTACATTTTCAGAAAATGTCTGATACTCTGTCTTTACGCCGAGAATTTTTTCAGCAATAAGTGACTGTGAATATTCACCGATATATGTAAATAGTTCTTTTCCGATAACATCAATGCCAAGCTTCTTACAGTGTGTTTCAAATACATCGTCAAGCTCTTCAAGAACATAAACCTTATCGCACTTTGCAACAAAGTCCTTTATAAGTTTTGCAGGGAGAGGGTAAACCATACCAAGCTTTAAATAGCTTGCTTTGTCACCGAGAGCTTCCTTTGCATACTGATAACAGGTACCCGAAGTAATGATACCGATTTTTGTATCGTTCATTTCAATGCTATTAATTTTAGCTTTTTCAGCCCATTCGATAAGTTTTTTTGTTCTTTCTTCAACAACAACGTGACGTGGTCTTGCATACGCTGGCATCATAACATACTTTTGTGGATTCTTGACATATTCCTTTAGGCCAACGTTGTTTCTTTCACATTCTTCAATAATACTCTGCGAGTGTGAAATTCTTGTTGAAAGTCTTAGTAGAACAGGTGTATCAAATTCTTCTGAAATTTCATAAGCAAGCTTAACAAATTCCTTACATTCTGATGAATCAGCTGGTTCAAGCATAGGAACCTTTGAAGAAGCAGCATAATGACGTGAATCCTGTTCGTTTTGTGATGAATGCATACCAGGGTCGTCAGCAACAGCAATAACAAGACCGCCGTTTACTCCTGAGTAGCTTACAGTAAACAATGGGTCAGCAGCAACATTTAGTCCGACGTGCTTCATAGCACAGAAAGCTCTTGCACCAGCAATAGAAGCACCTATTGCAACTTCACAGGCGACCTTTTCATTTGGTGCCCATTCACTGTACATTTCATCATATTTTGAGGCACATTCGGTAATCTCAGTTGATGGAGTACCAGGATAACTTGATATTACTCTTACACCAGCTTCGTAAAGTCCACGTGCAACAGCCTCATTCCCTAACATAATTTTTTTCATAAATTTATATCCTCCGTATTATTCTCTCTTTAATTTTAACATAAAAGTATCTAAAATAAAATAAGTTTTTTCTATAAAGCAAATATTTTTCTGATTGTCTATATTTATTGAGCATAAGTGCTTCAAAAAACAACTAATATCCATACGGGTATTAGTTGTTCTGTCGTTATTAAATAAATTTCATATTCGGATATATTTTTTTAAGATAATCATCATTATAATGCTTATCAAGGAATTCTTCAACAGAGTTACTTGGCTCTTCGCCGTTTTTTCTCTCAATCTGCCTTAGTACTGCTGCGGCAGAAATAAGCATATTTAACATCATAAATATAAGTAGAAACCACGCAATAACATTGACCCATTTATCGGGAATTCTATTTATAATTCTTACAAGTTGTGGAATCACAAGGGATATAAATATGAGCCCGAGGAATCCCCAGAACATAGCATGAAGAGGATTAGTTCTGCCATTAAAGCTTAAAGGAAATTTTGAATAATTCCATGATTCTGACTTAAATATAACTTCCTGAGAGTAGGAGCAAACATATTCAAAGGTTCCACCAACAAGAGAGCTAATGATAAATAGTATGTATTTGTTAGTGTTTCGGAACTTATACAGGCAAATGGTAAATATCAATGCGCCAAATCCATAAACCTGATTAAAAGGACCATATATCATGCCTTGTTTATTAACAAAATACCCTTTGTTAATAAACACCATTAATACTTCAACAATATAGCCTATAAAACTTCCGAATACAAAAACATATACACAAAGATTAAAAAAGCGAACGTTCTTCTGAGGATTGTTAACCTGTGTTGCGCCTTTGTCTGACATTATTAGCGTTTTCACAACATTTCTCCTTTTTATATACTCATATTTATTACTGTATCATATAAGATTTTCAGTACAAGTTTATTGAGTATATGATAAAAAAATGAGGAAAATGCCTTTATCATAAATAAAATATTAAATTATAAATTACTTATTTTCATTTCTTAAATCGAGAATACGTTTTGCTTTGCCTTGGAATCTCTCGAGTGATTTATGTTCAACAAGCGAAACCTTTGTTTCAATTCCGAGAACGGTCTTAAGGGAGTGATGAATATCATTCTGGAGATTTTCAAGTGCACTGTAATTTTCAAGAAGACTTGAATCGGAAAGTTCAACCTTAACTTCAAGATGGTCAGAGTAGTTTGCTCTTGTGACAACAAGCTGATAATGTGGAGCGATCCTATCGAATTTCATAAGAACGCTTTCTATCTGTGAAGGGAATACATTTACGCCACGGATTTTAAGCATATCGTCGCTTCTTCCCATGACTTTCGCCATTCGCGCAAAGGTTCTTCCACACTTACAAGGCTCATAGTCAATCTTTGTGATATCTTTTGTTCTGTAACGGAGCATTGGAATACCTTCTTTTGTGAGAGTTGTGATAACAAGCTCACCAACTTCACCACGAGGCAATACTTCAAGCGTCTTTGAATTAATGATTTCAGGCAGGAAGTGGTCTTCGTTGATGTGCATACCACATCTTTGGTAACATTCACCTGAAACACCAGGACCCATGAGTTCACTCATGCCGTAGTTGTCAGTTGCAAAGAGATTTAGCGATTTTTCAATCTGTGTTCTCATTTCTTCTGTACAGCCTTCAGAACCAAGCAAGCCGAGTTTTAAGTGAATATTATCAATAACGCCCATTTCTCTTGCAAGTTCGCCGATATACTGTGCATAAGAAGGAGTAGATACAAGAGCAGTAGTCTTAAAATCCTGCATGAGCATAATTTGCTTTTCTGTGTTACCGCTTGAAGTAGGAACAACAGTTGCACCTAATTTTTCAAGTCCGTAGTGTAGTCCGAGAGCACCAGTAAAAAGTCCGTAGCCGAAGGCGATCTGAACGATATCTTCATCAGAAGCACCAGCAGCGGCACAGAGTCTTGCCATACAGTCAGACCAGTTTTCAAGGTCCTGCTTTGTGTATCCTACGACAGTTGGCTTTCCTGTTGTTCCTGATGATGCGTGAATTCTTACAATTTTCTTTAAAGGCTGTCCGAATAAACCAAAAGGATATGTATCACGGATATCTTCTTTTGTTGTATATGGTATGTACTGAATATCTGATATAGATTTAATCTTTTCGGCTGTAATGCCAGCTTCTGATAATCTTTTATTATAGAAAGGAATATTGTCTGAACAGTATTGCACGAGCCATTTCAGTCGCTTTAGCTGAAGGTCCTCAATCTGTTTTCTTGGCATAGTTTCAATATCTTTTTGGAAAAACATTTTACTTCGCTCCTTTAAATCAATAAATATATTATATACCCGAATTTGTATAAAAACAAGTGCAAATTATGCATAAACAGACAAAACGCCACAGGAAAATTCCCGTGGCGTTTCAGCGAGGATATTAGTCATTATTATTATAACATTCGAAAACCTGTTCAACGTGTTCCTTGTCCTTGACCTTTGTAAATGCGCTTACAATCGGAACAACGATAAGACCAAGCAACATAGCAAATGCTCCTGCATTGATTGGTGAAAGAACATTAACCTTCCAGCCAAAGCCTCTAACCTTTTCAACAAGATCAGGGAACCAATCAAGGCTGAATAGAACCATATGTGTAACTACAACAGTGATACCACAAATGAAGCTTGCCCATACTGCTGGTTTTGTAATTTTCTTTGAGTACAAGCCATAAAGGAACGGTGCAAGGAATGCCCCAGCAAGAGCACCCCAGGATATTGACATGAGTGTTGAAATATATGCATTCGGGTTAAGAGCAATTATTACTGAAATAGCAAGGAATACAGCTACAAATACTTGAATGATGAGAACTTTCTTCTTTTCGGAGAATTTCTTTTTTGAAGCAGGTTCAATCAAATCAATTGTCAGGGTTGAGCTTGAAGTAATTACAAGTGAAGCAAGCGTCGACATTGATGCTGAAAGAACAAGCACAATAACAATTCCGATAAGTATTTCAGGTAATGCTGATTGAAGGAGCGAAGGCATTATCTTATCATAAATAAGCTTTCCGCCACCTTCTGGTGTTATTTCTCCAGGTTTAACATATAGTCTTCCGAAAGCACCGAGGAAGTAGCTTCCACCAGCAACAATAAGAGCAAATACCGTTGAAATGATTACTCCTTTTTTCATTGAAGATTTATCTTTTACTGTATAGAATTTATGTACCATCTGTGGTAATCCCCATGTACCAAGTGAGGTGAGGATAGCAATACCAAGAAGATTTATTGGGTCAGGTCCGAAGAGTGAACCAAGCGAGCCAAGTGGAATATTTTTATCGCTTATATCACTTAGCTTATCTATTGAAGCGAACAAGCCACCCTTGTTATAAAGTGTTACGACAACAACAGCAATAATTCCGCCGAGCATTACAATGCCCTGAATGAAGTCGTTAATTGCTGTAGCCATATAACCACCAAGGATAACGTAAGCTGCTGTTAGAACAGCCATTATGATTATCCATACAGAATAGTCAATATTGAACGCAGATTCAAAAAGCCTTGATAATCCATTATAAACTGAAGCTGTATATGGTATCAGGAATATGAATACTATTAAAGCAGAAGCAATTTTCAAGCTCTTTGAATTATATCTTTTTTCAAAGAATTCAGGCATCGTGGAGGTTTTGAGGTGTTTTGTCATACGTCTTGTTTTTTCACCAAGGATAATCCATGACAGCATACTGCCGATAATAGCATTAGCTATACCTATCCAGAATGCGGATACACCGAAGTTCCAGCCAAACTGACCGGAAAAACCGATGAACACTACTGCTGAAAAATATGTAGTACCATATGCAAATGCGGAAAACCAGGCACCCAGACCTCTTCCGCCGAGGACAAAATCATCAACATTTCTAATTCTTTTTCTGCAATATAATCCTATGCCAATCATTGTACAGAAATAAATAATCAGAATCAGCCACTTAATCATATAGAAACCCCTTTTTTGATTTATTGAGTAAAAGCTTTAATGTTTTTATGCTTTTATGTACTAAAGCAATTATATCTGTCTTTAAAATAATTGTCAATAGAAAATAGATATTTGTATAAAATATCACTTCATTAAGTTTGTTATGGAGCAAAAGAAAAAGACAATAGGATACTTAAGTAAAATTACATAAGTAAAAGCCATCAGAAAATGAACTGCCCAAATTTGTGCAGACAGCACAAATTTGGGCAGTTCAAAAGGAGAGCATTTATTTTATTCACTATATATTACTTTAGCCATTTTCTGTTGAGCTACTGGTCTGTCGTTGTAGTCAACTTCAACTGTTGCAATTTCATCAACAACATCCATTCCTTCTATAACCTTTCCAAAAGCAGCATACTGTCCGTCAAGGTGTTGAGCATCCTGATGCATAATAAAAAACTGTGAGCCTGCTGAGTCTTTCATCATTGAACGTGCCATTGAAATAACGCCACGTGTGTGCTTTATATCGTTTGGAATGCCGTTTGCAGCAAATTCACCTTTAATCTGGTGACCTGGACCGCCCATTCCTGTTCCGTCAGGACAACCGCCCTGAATCATAAAGCCTTCTATTACTCTATGAAAAATAAGTCCGTCATAAAAACCGTCTTTAACTAATTTTATAAAATTTTCGCATGTTATTGGCGCTTTATCAGGATATAATTCTAATTTTATCTGTTTGCCGTTTTCCATTTCTATTGTTACCATTAAATAATTCCTCCAGTTTTTAATTATTTTTATTATAACCTTATTTATTCAACAATGCAAGAATTTTATATATGAATAATTACAATTTTTGTGGTGAAAATACTCACATGCATTAAAATTTAGGAGAATTAATATGTCAAGTATTTTAAACAGATGTACAATACAGATGTCGAACTGTCCTTCTATAAAATCCTTTGCAAGTGTCGTTGGAAAAAAAGAAGGCCAAGGACCAATGTCGACCTGCTTTGATCAAATTAATGAAGACCCTTATTTCGGGCAGGATACCTTTGAAAAGGGGGAAAGTGAGCTTCAAAAGAATACTATTAATCTTGCACTTCAAAAATGCAATCTTAAGCCTTCAGACATAAATTTTATGTTTGCGGGGGATTTGTTAAATCAATGCATAGGAACAACCTTTGGTATAAGAGAGCTTAATATCCCATTCTTCGGGATATATGGTGCATGCTCAACAATGGCAGAGGGCTTGTGCCTCGGTTCAATCCTTGCTGATAACAATGTAGGAAGCAATGTTCTTGTTGCTACATCATCACATTTCTGCACAGCAGAAAGACAGTTCAGACTTCCACTTGAATATGGTGGTCAACGAACACCTACTGCACAATGGACAGCTACAGCAAGTGGCTCAGTAATACTCTCACCAACTGGTGAAGCGCCTTTTGTAAGAGCAGTTTCAATAGGTACAATGATTGACTTAGGTATTACCGATGCGAACAATATGGGTGCAGCAATGGCACCAGCAGCAGCTAATACAATTAAACAAGCTCTAACTGATTTGAATAAGAAGCCGACGGATTTTGATTATATAATAACAGGTGACCTTGGAAAAGTGGGCAGTGATCTTTTACATGAACTCCTGCAAAAGGAAAGCATTGATATTGCTTCTGTTCACAAAGATTGTGGTATGATGATGTATAACTTTGAGGACCAGGACGTTCATGCTGGTGGTTCGGGATGTGGATGTTCTGCAAGTATTCTATGTGGGCATTTCCTCAAAGGTGTTAAGGAAGGACAGATTAAAAATATTCTTTTTTGTGCTACTGGTGCATTAATGTCACCAACTTCTGCTCAACAGGGTGAATCAATACCGGGCATTTGTCACGCTGTTTGGATTTCAAATGCAAAATCTTAAAATATTCTTTTGGGAGATTTGATATGGATATATTTATAAATTTTTTAAAAGCATTTTTGGTCGGTGGTGCTTTCTGCATTATTGGTCAGATATTAATTGATTACACAAAGCTTACACCGGCTAGAATTCTTGTTGCTTATGTTGTTTCTGGCGTTGTTCTTGGTGCTTTTGGCATTTATAAGCCGATTATCGACTGGGCTGGTGCAGGAGCTTCTGTTCCTCTCACGGGATTTGGATATCTGCTTGCTGACGGAGTTAAAACAGCTGTTAAGGAGAACGGATTTTTAGGTGCACTTACTGGTGGACTTGAAGCATCAGCCGGTGGCATAACAGCAGCATTACTCTTTGGGTTCATTATGGCATTGATTTTCAAGCCTGGTGATAAATCATAATAATATGAAGACAAGTCGGTTGATTGCTGACTTGTCTTTTTGTAACACTACTCACTTTTCGACATAATATATATTAACCGAAAGAATTTGCTCCTCAGTTTTTTGGTTGGATGTTTAAAACTGTTTATTATTGTAAATACTATCTACAAACAAAAGTAAATTCGAATTGGAGTGCATTTATGTGTCAATAAAGAGAGGAGAAATCTATTACGCTGATTTAAGCCCAGTCATTGGGTCGGAGCAAGGTGGTATTCGCCCGGTCCTGATAGTGCAGAATGATGTTGGGAATAAGCACAGTCCGACTGTAATTGCCGCCGCAATAACAAGTCAGAAGGAAAAAGCAAAACTTCCTACTCATATAGAACTCAATAGCGGTTGTGGACTTGCAAAGGATTCTGTTGTACTTCTTGAACAGATACGAACTATAGACAAAAGACGTCTGAAGGAAAAGATGGGTGAGCTTGATATAAGTTCAATGTCGCAGGTCAATAATGCGTTATCAATCAGTTTTGGTCTGGGCCAGCAATAAAATACATAGGCCCGGCATAATATAAGGGCTGTCGTGCCACATCCCTACGGTTCAGGATGTAATCCGCCCTTAATTACAAAATACCGGTTGCTGTTTTTAGCAACCGGTATTTTGATTAGGAATTATGAGAATGAAAAGTATAAAAAGTAACTGTTTGTTGGCGTCTTCAGTTCATGCATTGTGCCCCACTAACCTTTAGCATAAACGCAACTGATGCTACGTTTATTGTTTATTCTCAGTAAGTGTTACCTGAACATCAAAGTACTTGTCGTCACGATAGACACTTAATGTAATTTTATCACCAGCTTTAAATGACTCCTTTGCCTTGTCAAACTCAGCAAGAGTTGTAATAGCCTTTCCATTTACTGCGGTAATGATATCTCCGGCCTTGATACCAGCATCAT
>JAEWZG010000035.1 GCA_023395435.1 Bacillota bacterium | reverse complement strand
GTATTATTGTACTATCTCAATTCTTAATCTTCTATAAACTTTGGAGTGATTAAATGTACTTTGGAAGCGTTCGGTTTTTCAAGCACCTGATAGTCGCAGTATTTATTTCGATTTTTCTTGTTCCTTTAATAATTCTTACAGTTTTTATTATCAGATGTAACAAACTTGAAAAAAACCTTTCAAAGAAATCTGAAGCCTTGCAAGTAATGAATGACAAGATGAGCAATACTTCAATTGATAAATTCTGCAACATGTTTTTGTCAAACAAATACACTACTGATGACCTTATAAATGGTCTTAAAAAACATAATATAAATCTTTCAGATAAAATATATAAAGAGAATTTCAATACTTCGGGAAGCGAGTTTGCTTACAAAAAAAAATATTCTGAGTTATATGCAACTGCTCCTGATAAATTCATTGAAAATGAAAATACTGTTTATCTTACATTTGATGATGGCCCTTCTGCTAATACAAAGGATATCCTTAACATTCTCGATAAATACAACATTAAAGCAACATTTTTTGTTGTTGGGAATGAATCTGAGCAGGGCAAACAATATCTTAAAGAGATTGTCAAGCGTGGGCATTCAATAGGTATCCATTCATATTCACATGATTATAATAAGATTTATTCAAGTGTTGACAATTTTCTTGATGACTTTTATCTTACATACAATTATATTTATAAAAATACTGGCGTAAAACCAACAATTTTTAGATTCCCAGGCGGAAGCATAAACAAATATAACCAGACTATCTACAAGCAGATTGTTGCTGAGATGCTTCGTCGTGGATTTGTTTATTACGATTGGAATGTTAGTGCAGAGGATGCATCAACGTCTGCTAGCTGGACTAGCATTTATAATAACGTCACAAAATCAATGGATGGCAAGTCCCGTGCTGTTGTTTTATTGCATACTGGTCCTACAAATCAGCGGACTGTAACCGTTCTTGAAGATCTAATCAAGAAGCTTAAAACGCAAGGCTATAAGTTTGACAAGCTTGAAAATAAAGATAAACCAATTACTTTTGGATACATAAATTAAAGGAGAGAGCTAAAATGAGTTTAAAAGATAATTTCAGCCAGGCTGTTAAAGAAATCCTTAAAAAAGATGTTAAGGATGACAGCACTGAAGCATCAACTCAAGGTCAGAAAACAGATCTTGATAGATATTTAGAGCGTACTTCTGCCCCAGCTGAAACAAAAGAACAGACTGTTGCTCAGCAGTCTACACCTCAAAGAACATATGCGCAGGAAAACGCTCAAAGTACGTATACTGCACGAGGCGAAGGCTATCAACAACAGAATGCAAGACCTGCACAGCAGGAAGCAAGAACTTCTGCACCAGAACCACAGGCTCGTCAGGTAGCTGGATCTCCTTACAACGATGTTGAAGAACAGACTGTTATTTCAAGAAATACTATTATTGAAGGTAATATCCGTTCTTTTGCAAATGTTACTGTTGAAGGAAGTATCAAAGGTGATGTTCTCAGTACTAAGAACGCAAACATTTCTGGTAAAGTAATCGGAAATCTTGACTGTAACAACGCTTCAATGGCTGGCTCACAGATTCAGGGTAATGTTAGCTCAAAGGGACAGGTTAAGTTTGATAGAGATTCACTTATCCTTGGCAATATCGCTGCTCAGTACCTTGATATGAACGGTAAAGTTAAAGGCAACATTGATATAAACGGCAAAGCTGAATTCAAATCAGACGCTTATATAATCGGTGACATTAACGTATCAACTCTTACAGTTCTTGAAGGTGCAACAATAAGCGGTCACGTCAATACAACTTTTCTTCAGGACGCCCCAACAAATGTTTTCCCTGAAATGATTGCTATGACTGATCTTGGTTAATCAATTAATCCCGAAGGAACACTTCGGGATATATTTTTATGAGGTGAACAAATATGAGAAATAAAATTTCCAATACACTTATCGGTTTGATTTTCATCGCATTTGGTTTTGCTTTTCTTGGCCACGCTCTTGATTGGTGGGGCTCAATATTTTTTGACGGATGGTGGACATTGTTCATTATCATTCCTTGTGTTATAAGTATGATTTCAACAGGCATTCAGATTGGCAATGTAATCGGCGTCGGAGTCGGTGTTATATTGCTATTAAGTGCTCAGGATGTTCTTGATTACTCAACAGCATGGAAGGTAATGGCCCCTGTAGTACTTCTTCTTGTTGGATTTGCTATTATATTCAGAAGTTTTAAGCCACATAAGTCAATTACAGATCCTAATTCGAGAATTCCGAAGAGCGAAAATGCTACTGCTATTTTTGGTGGTGCTGAGCCTAACTTTATTGGACAAGAATTTAAAGGTTTAAACAGTTCTGCTATTTTTGGTGGCGTCGACCTTATTTTAAAATCCTCTGTAATTACTGAAGATTGTGAAATAAACTGTACTGCTATCTTCGGTGGGATTGACATAGTTCTTCCGTCAAATGTTAAATGCAAACTTATCAATACATCTATTCTCGGTGGAGTTGACAACAAGTTTGTTTCATCAACAGATCCAAATGCACCAGTTGTTACAATCAATGCTACCTGCATATTCGGCGGACTTGAAATCAAATAATTATAAAATAAAAAGGCTGCACAAATGTGCAGCCTTTTAATTATGAGTAAATTACTCAGCAGATGGTGCTCCAACAGGGCAAACGCCTTCGCAAGCTCCGCAGTCAATGCATGTGTCAGCATCAATAACATACTTGTCATCGCCAGCAGAAATAGCGTTTACTGGGCATTCAGCTTCGCAAGCACCACAGCTGATGCATTCATCAGAAATTTTATAAGCCATGATAGTTTCCTCCTTATGTAATAAAAAGTGTATTCACTTTTATAAAACCATTTTACCACAAATATAGAAAAAATCAAGCAATTTTATTATTTTTACTTATTTTGATACAAATTTCTCTTCATTATATAATTCTCAAGTTTTTATATTTCCCTTTAACTTTTTCTATAATTCCTTATGAAATCATAATAGAATTCAACAGCCCTTGAGAGCGAACTGATATTGAGGTTTTCGTCAATAGCGTGTGCACTTTTTTGTTGTGCTGAACTGAAAGTTAATGGAACGAACCTTAGTACACAATCACATATTTTTGTATAATGCCTTGCATCTGTTCCAGCAAGCATTACATAAGGCACAACAGGTATATTGCCAAACGTCTTGCCGATTTGTTTTATTACCTGTTTATACGCATATGTGTTTGTGTCAGCGGCCTTGCAAACATCGTATCCAGATATCATTTCCATCCAGATGTCATTTTTCATGGCAATTTTGCTAATCTTTTCAAAGGTAGCTTCAAGCGGTTCATGAACCATAAAGCGCATATTTGCAGTAACTGTTGCTGTTTCAGGAATTACATTTGCTCCGTGACTTCCCTGAGCTTGTGTAAATACACAGGTTGATGAAATTAGCGCGTTTGCCTGACCACCCATTTTCCCTAATGCAAACGGCAATATCGGCGCAAACAACCACAGGTTCCCCAAAAAGAAACGGTACTTGAAGTCCATATACGGAACCATTGCCTTATACATATTCTTAACAGGCTTTGTAAGCTTCTTTTTAAATATATGCTTAGTTTCTATCGTATTCATAAACTTAGCCAGTCTTGCGAAAGGATTATGCTTGAATGGGATCGAAGCGTGTCCTCCGACAGAATGAGCAATAAACTTTACATTAGCTCTTCCTTTTTCAAGAACTCCAACCATAGCACTTGACGCTTCTGAGCCAAGCATTCCGCCCATAACAGCACCACCTTCGTCCATTACAAGCTCAAGCCTGATTCCGTTGTTATGAAGGTATTCAACAGTTTTTATAGCTCCGTCACCTGTTATTTCTTCATTGTTTGATGAGGCTATATAAATATCGCATTCAGGCACAAAGCCCTCACTCACAAGTTTTTCTACAGACTCAAGTATTGCACATAGTGCACCTTTAGTATCAACAGCACCCCTACCCCATATTCTCCCGTTTGATATAGTGCCTGAAAAAGGTGGGAACTTCCATTTCCCGCTTGCTTCAACAACATCCATATGAGACATAAGAAGTATCGGCATAGCGTTATGATATTTACCCTTCCATTTAAAAAGAAGTGCACCATCTAAATTTACTTTTTCAAGGTGTTTATGTATGTTTGGATATAATTTTTCTATACACTTATGGAACTGACTTATGCTATCTGAATAGTCTTTTCCGCGTTCACTTACTGTTTTAACTTTTATCATTTCAGAAAGGTGATAGGCATAATGCTGTGGTTCATCCGAAGTAATATCTATATCATAAGGTTCGCCCGCTGAATATTCAGCTTTTATGCTTATTGCGTTAATCAGTGCAACTGTTATGAGAATTAATATTGTTGCTAAAATTAATAATATTACTACCAGCAGATAATTCATAAGTCACCTCAGATTTATTTTATATTAATATTATACTACTGATTAAGAAGAATTTCTACAATTATTGCTAATGAGTTATTCTGGACAATAAACAAAAATAGCCATCAACATTATGATGGCTTTATAATATAAATTAATCTTTACTAACCCAACATCCGATCTTCCCTTTATTATCCTTCATATCCTGTAGTGTTAGCTGATCCTGTGCAGAAAGATTTATTGAAGTATCATTTGTCCATAATGCGTATTGCACACCACTTGAATCAATTGTTATTGACCAGTTGCCACGGAATCCTGTACTTTTATTAAGTTCGTTTTGAACACCTGTAGCAACGTCACTACCATCATCTTTTGCATATGTACCACTTGTATATGACATTTCCTTGTCAATAATTTCAGTCTGAAGCCATTGCTGAGCTGTATCAAATACAACCTGTGCATTCTGTCTTGACTTATTTACTTTTGCATTATTTGTCTTATTCATAAGGCTAGGCACAAGAATACCAGTAAGAATTCCAATTATCGCCACAACAACAAGGATTTCAATAAGCGTAAAACCTTTTTTATTCTTACTCTTGTACTTTTTTTCGTTTTGAATAAAAATCATTCCGCAAACTCCTTTAGTAAAAAAGCCACCGCAAAGCGATGGCCTTTTTTATGTAGTTAATAATTATCAACTATTATGGATTAGTTGTTGCCTCTTTTGTTGGGTAACAACCGATCTTACCCTTCTTGTCCTTAACACCATCATCAGTTAATTGATCTGTTGCACTACTAAGTGAGCCCTTTGACCATAATGCATAATTTACATTACCATCTGCATTAATTGAAACATACCAATTGCCTTTAAAACTTGAACCCAACTCTCTCTGAATAGCTGTCAATAAAGATGTAGCAGCTACATTTGATCCGCCATTTCCGGTTGCACTTGTTGCTCCTGTAATACCTGTAAACCATGATGGTTCATCAATAGCAGCCTGCTGTAATGCATCAGCAGTATTGCCGTATACGAGCTTAGCGTTTGAGTTAGCTGTCTTAATCTTAGCATCAATAGTCTTGTTCATAAGACCTGGGATAAGCAAACCAGCCAAGATACCAATAATTGCTACAACTACGAGCAATTCGATAAGGGTAAAACCTTTTTTATTCTTTTTCATAATAAACAACCTCCTAATAAGTGTCATTA
>JAEWZG010000006.1 GCA_023395435.1 Bacillota bacterium | reverse complement strand
CAGACAGGGGAATTATTTAGTCGTATTTCTTGAAAATATATATTATTTAATATATAATTAAAATATAATAAAATTATGGAGGTGCAACAATGGCAGAAATTTTTACAGTACCGCTAAAAGCAATTATTGATGAGCTTTCACTTGAAAGTATTTATCTCCCTGCGGCAGCAGAGGATATCAATATTAGCGAAACCGAAGTTACCCGTCCAGGAGCACAGCTTATGGGCTTCTATGAGTATTTTGTTGCTGAAAGAATTCAGATTTTCGGTAATATGGAATTTGCTTATCTTCACTCACTTGATAAAAGTTTACGACGTGAACGTATAGAAGAACTCTTCTCAAGGAAAATTCCTTGTGTAATTGTTGCACATGGTCTTGAAATATACCCAGAGATGACTGAGCTTGCTGAAAAGTTTGGCATTCCTCTATTGAGAACACTTGACCAAACTTCAAGCTTTCTTGCTGCAATAATAGCATTTCTGAACCTTAAGCTTGCTCCAAGGATAACACGCCATGGTGTTCTTATTGAAGTTTATGGTGAGGGAATCCTCATCTGTGGTGAAAGTGGCGTAGGAAAGAGTGAAACAGCTATTGAACTTGTAAAACGAGGACATCGTCTTGTCGCTGACGATGCAGTTGAAATTAGAAAAGTATCAAATATTAGCCTTGTCGGTCAATCACCAGCAAATATCCGACATTTCCTTGAATTACGTGGTATTGGTATTATCAACGCAAGAAGAATTTTTGGTATGGGTGCTGTTAAGGTTGCTGAAAAAATTGATCTTATCGTCGAGCTTGAAATCTGGGATCCAAATAAGGTTTATGACAGAATGGGTATGGATAATGAATACACTTCTATTCTGGGAGTAAAAGTACCTTCACTTACTGTTCCTGTAAAACCAGGTAGAAATCTTGCTATAATTCTGGAAGTTGCTGCTATGAATAACCGTCAGAAGAAGATGGGATACAATGCCGCACAGGAGTTACTTGACAAACTAGGCCTTAATATGGACTCCACAGATAAGGTTAAGAAATGGGACTTATACTAATACAAATTAAAATATTCAGGAGATTTAAATGCAAATTATCGCAGACTTGCACACGCACACTATTGCATCAACACACGCTTATTCAACAATTTTGGAAAATTCCGTCTGTGCAAAAGAAAACGGATTAAAAGCAATAGCAATGACAGACCATGCGCCAACTATGTGGGACGCTCCGCATATATGGCACTTTGACGGACTTGGTTCAATCCCACGATATCTTAATGATGTTATGGTGATAAGAGGAGTCGAAGCAAATGTAATTGACTTTAATGGGACGATTGATGTGAGAAGATATACACTCGACAGGCTTGAATGGGTTATCGCCTCGCTTCATGGTCCTTGCATAACACCAGGAACAATTGAGCAGAATACTCAGGCTTATATTGAAGTTTCAAAAAATCCTGATGTTGATGTTATTGGTCATCCAACAACAAACGAATATGTATGGGACTTTGAAAAAGGGCTCCCATATATAAAAGAAAACGGCAAGTTTATGGAAATTAACGAAAGCTCAATTTCAATCCGTGAGGGTGCATATGATAATGCAAAAAGAATGCTTGAAATATGTAAGCGTCTTGAAATCCCTATTGTTATAAACACTGACTCACATTTCTGCCAAAGAATTGGTGTTATTCCAAATTCAACAAAGCTTATCGGTGAAGTGAACTTCCCAGAAGAATTGATTGTAAATCTTAATTGGGATAAGCTAAAAGCTCATATACTTTTAAAGCATCCTGACGGATTAAAGTAATATTAATCATATAAAATGAGTAATAATCTATATGACAGCACACTTAGTGCAAAAATTAACAGGAGAATTTTATGCAAAGAAATAAAGCTATCTGCGAAGAAATAGCAGAAAGAGCAAAAGAACTTGGCTGTCGTGTTAGCTATAATGAAAAACTAGCTAAACATACGACTTTCAAAGTCGGCGGATGCTGTAATGTTCTTATATTTCTTAGTTCCGAGGAATCTTCCCGAGAGCTTTTTTCTCTTGCAATAAAAAATAAAGTGCCTTATCTTATTATAGGGAAAGGCTCAAATCTTCTTATAGATGATAAAGGCTTTAACGGAGTAGTTTTTATTATTGGAAAAGACTTTGCAAAAATCCGTATTGTTGATGAAAATACTTTTGAATGTGACGCTGGCGTGCCACTTGCTAAGGCTGCGTATTTTGCTTATGAGAATTCACTTACAGGCTTTGAATTTGCTTGGGGCATCCCTGGTAATGTCGGGGGAGCAGTGTTTATGAATGCCGGTGCCTATGGTGGAGAAATTAAGGACATTATCGTTTCAGCTAAGGGCATTGATTGTAATGGAAATATTATTGATTTTAAAAAAGATGATCTTAAATTAAGCTATCGTCACAGTGTTTTTACTGATGAAAGCTATATAATAACAAAAGCAGTTTTCAGGCTTGAAAAGGGCGATAAAACAGCCATCCGCTCGAGAATGGATGAGCTAATGGAAAGAAGAAAGAGCAAGCAACCGCTTGAATTTGCGAGTGCTGGCAGTACCTTTAAACGCCCAGAGGGTAGCTATGCTTCTTTGCTTATTGAACAGTGCGGTCTTAAAGGCCTTCATGTAGGTGATGCAGAAGTCAGCACTAAGCATAGTGGATTTGTAATTAATAAGGGTAATGCCTCCTGCAAGGAAATAATAGAACTTATTGAAAAAGTAAAAGAAATTGTATTTGAAAAAACAGGGTATAAGCTTGAAAGTGAAGTAAGAATTATATCATCAGACATAACAGAACAGGAGAAGTAACAATGAATTTAGTGGTAGTTACAGGAATGTCAGGCTCAGGAAAATCAAGTGTTATCAATGTCCTTGAGGATATTGGCTATTATTGTATTGATAATATGCCACCAGAGCTTATTCCGAAGTTTGCTGAAATCTGTGCTCAGTCAGAGGGCAGCATTGAACATGTAGCTATTGTCACAGATATTCGTGGTGGAAACCTTCTCTTAAAGCTAAAAGATACAATAAATTCACTTAAAGCACAGGGGATAAAAATTAAAATGCTTTTCCTTGATACTAAGGATGAAGTTCTTATAAAAAGATATAAGGAAACAAGACGAAAGCACCCACTTGATGAGAGTGTTCACGGTAGCCTTCAGCACGCTATTAAAATTGAACGTGAACGTCTTTCCTCATTAAAAGAAATGGCCGATTTCTATATAGACACATCTGCGCTTTCGGTTTCTGCACTAAAGGAACGTGTCAACGACATATTTCTTGATAATGCAAGTGATTTTATGCAGATTACTGTTGCTTCATTTGGATTTAAATTTGGCACACATGCTGAGGCTGATTTAGTATTTGATGTAAGATGCCTGCCTAATCCTTTTTATGTTCCTGAACTTCGTGGACATACTGGGGTTGAAAGCTGTGTAAGTGATTATGTAATGCAATATGATCAATCAAAGGAGCTGTTATCACGCCTTGAAAGTCTTGTTGATTTTCTTATTCCGCTATATATCAAAGAGGGGAAGAGTCAGCTTGTAATCGCTTTCGGTTGTACTGGTGGGAAGCATCGTTCAGTAACCTTTGCTGAAAAGCTATCTGAATACTTAAATAATAAAGGCTTTAAAGTAAGAATACAGCACAGGGATATTGCTATTCGAAACTAACTCTTGGGGGGAGGTTTAAAATGTCTTTTTCGTTTACCGTTAAAGAGGAAATTATCAGTTCAGTATCAAATAAAGACAAAACCAAAGCCTGCTTATATGGTATGTTGCTTTTTAGCAAAATACTTACAGAGTCACAGATACTTTTCCAGACCGAAAACAATATAGTTGCTGAACATTTTACTTCAGCAATAACCGACATTCTCCACGATCAGACGGCTGTTCGACAGTCAATTATCAGCAAGAAAAACAACATCGCACTTTATTCGCTTTCAGTAGATGATAAGGACAATATTAAAAGGCTCTGTGAGTATTTCAATACTGACATAACCCAGAATAATCGCTACATAGAAATAAATGCAATTGGTAAGCAAAAATTCATCAGCTTTTTTGTAGCGGGCATTTTTCTTGCATGTGGCAGTGTGAATGATCCACTTAAAGAATATCATTTTGAATTTGTAATACCATCAAATGAGCTTTCATCACAATTAATGGAGGTTCTTTTTCAATGTGGAATAATGACCAAAAAGACAGAAAGAAAAAATGCTTTTATTCTATATATTAAAGAAAGTGAAAATATTGAAGATATTCTCACTTTTATGGGTGCACCAAAAAGCTCGCTTGAATTAATGAACGTGAAAATATTAAAGGACGTGCGTAATAAAATTAACAGGGCAGTAAACTGCGACAATGCTAACATAGAAAAAACCCTCAAGGCATCAGAAAAACAGGTTGAAAGTATTCAGCTTATTGATGAAAAAATGGGAATTGAAAACCTCCCAGAAGAGCTTCGCGACATTGCATTACTAAGGCTTGAAAATCCTGACTGGAACTTAAAAGAGCTTGCTGAAAATCTTAACCCATCGATAAGCCGTTCGGGTGCAAACCATCGCCTCACAAGGATAAACAAAATAGCAGAGGAATTAAAAACATAGAATAAAAAGGGGGCATTTTATTATGACAGATTTCGTACATCTTCATGTCCATAGTGAATACAGCCTTCTTGATGGCGCCTGCAGATTAAAAGAACTCGTTCAGAGGGTAAAGTCTCTTGGACAGACAGCTGTTGCTGTTACTGACCACGGGAATATGTATGCGGCGATTGACTTTTACGATGTCTGTAAAAGCGAAGGGATAAAAGCAATAATAGGTTGCGAGGTTTATGTTGCACCAAGAACTCGTTTTGACAAGACGCACGCACTTGATTCCTCACCATATCACCTTGTTTTATTATGCAAGGATAATGAAGGTTACCAGAATTTAATAAAGCTAGTATCAATCGGCTATGTTGATGGTTTTTATAATAAGCCACGTATAGATATTGAGGTTTTAAAGCAGTATTCAAAAGGTCTTATTTGTCTTTCTGCTTGCCTTGCGGGAGAAATCCCACGAAAGCTTAATAATAATGATTATGAGGGTGCAAAGGAAACCGCCCTTTTATATAACAGTATTTTCGGACAAGGCAACTACTATATTGAAATTCAGAACCATTATATAAAAGAACAGCAGGCTATCTTGCCTTTGCTTTTAAAGCTTTCAAGAGAAACAGGAATCCCCCTTGTTGCAACTAATGATGCACATTATCTTGAAAGAGAAGATGCAAAAATGCAACAGGTTTTAATGTGTATAGCGACAAATACTTTTCTTGATGACCCTGACGCAATGGGCTTTGCAACTGACGAGTTTTATATAAAAAGCGGGGATGAAATGTCCTCACTTTTTGGAAGCTTCCCTGACGCAATTTCAAATACAGTTGAAATTGCAAAGCGTTGTAATGTTGAGTTTGAATTCGGGAATACCAAACTCCCTCATTTTGAGATTGAGGGTGTAAGTGACAATACTGAATATTTTAGGGAAATGTGCATTAATGGGCTTAATAAACACTATGGTGACAATCCAGAGCAATACGTCATTAACAGAATGAATTATGAAATTAATGTAATTTCATCAATGGGATATATAAATTACTACCTTATTGTTTGGGATTTTATTCGTTATGCAAAGGATAATGACATCCCAGTCGGACCGGGAAGAGGCTCCGGCGCTGGTAGCTTATGTGCTTATCTTATCGGAATTACTGGTATTGACCCGATAAAATATAATCTTCTCTTTGAGCGTTTTCTTAATCCTGAAAGAATAAGTATGCCTGATTTTGATATTGACTTTTGTATTGAGGGAAGGCAAAGAGTTATTGACTATGTTGTCAAAAAATACGGAAGTGATCACGTTGCGCAGATTATTACTTTCGGAACAATGGCTGCTCGTGGAGCAATTCGCGACGTTGCAAGAGCAATGGGCACATCTTATCAGATTGCTGACGCTGTTGCAAAACAGATCCCTTTTGAACCTAATATAACAATAGACAAGGCACTTGAAAAAAATCCTGAACTTAAAGCAATGTATTATGGTGACGCAAAAATACACGAGCTTATGGATATGGCAAAAAAAGTTGAGGGTATGCCTCGACATGCTTCAACACATGCTGCAGGTGTTGTAATTACAAAAGACCCCGTAAGTGATTATGTGCCATTGCAGAAAAATGAAGAATCTATCGTTACGCAGTATACAATGACAAATCTTGAACGTCTTGGACTTTTAAAAATGGATTTTCTCGGGCTTAGGAACCTTACTGTTATAAGGGATTGCGTTAGAAGTGTTCAGAAGAAAATCCCTGACTTTGATATCGAGAAAATTCAACTTGATGATAAGTCAGTGTTTAGAATGCTGTCAAAAGGCGATACCCAGGGAGTGTTCCAGTTTGAAAGTGCAGGAATGCGAGCCACAATAATGAGGCTTATTCCTGAAACTATTGAAGATTTAATTGCAGTAATTTCACTATATCGCCCAGGTCCGATGGACTCTATCCCAAAGTATATAAAAAACCGTCACAACCCAAAGCTTGTGACGTATACGCATCCGATTTTAAAGGATATTCTTGATGTAACCTATGGTTGTATAGTTTATCAGGAACAAGTTATGCAAATTTGCAGGAAGCTTGCGGGATATTCCTATGGCAGAGCAGATATCGTAAGACGTGCTATGTCAAAGAAAAAAGCAAGTGTTATGGAAAAAGAACGTCAGAGCTTTGTTTATGGTGAGAAGAATCCTGACGGAAGTGTCAGCTGCGCTGGTGCAGTTGCTAACGGAGTTCCTGTGAAAATTGCAAATGAAATCTTTGACGAGATGATTAACTTTGCTTCCTATGCTTTTAATAAATCCCATGCCGCAGCATATGCGACAGTTTCATATCAGACAGCATATTTAAAAAGTCATTTTTACGGGGAATATATGTCTGCTCTAATGACAAGTGTCATAGACAATACAAGTAAGATTATTGAATATTCATCCGAGCTTGAATCAAATGGGGTTAAGCTACTTAATCCCGATATTAACGAGAGCTTTGAGGGCTTTACTCCTTCAGAAAACGGAATAAGGTTTTCACTTCTTGCCCTTAAAAACATGGGCAGAGGTGTTATTGCAAACATTATTGAAGAACGCGAAAAGAATGGTAGGTTTAGGACCTTGCAGGACTTTTTGTCAAGAATGTACGGTAAGGATTTAAACAGCCGGGCGGTTGAAGCTTTGATAATGTGTGGAGCGCTCGACAGCTTCCCGACAAACCGTAAGCAAATGCTGCATAATTACGATAGGATAATGTCAGGACTTTCAGAGCAGAACAGAACTAATATTGAAGGTCAGCTTGATTTATTCGGTTTTGCCGAAGAGAAAAAGGATGATATGCTCGAAATGGAAATTCCATTTGAAGAAGAATATAGTCTGCTTGAACTTCTTGAAATGGAAAAGCGTTCCACGGGCATTTATATTTCCGACCACCCTTTGAGTAATTATTCAGGCTATATATCTGCTGCAAAGCTTAATAATGTTATGCAGATTATTGACGGTGCAAAGGAAAATCTTTCAGAATACAAGGATGGAGAGAATGTAAAAATACTTTGTTTGCTTGTTAATAAAAAGATGTTCACAACGCGTTCGAATGCACAGATGTGCTTTGTCAATTTTGAAGATAGAACAGGAACAATAGAAGGTATAGTTTTCCCTAAGATATATGATGCTTTCAAACAGAATTTAACTGACGGACATATTCTGTATGTTGAAGGGCATATTTCACTCAAGGACGAAGAAGATGCAAAAATTATTGTAGATATCATAAAAAATCCGGACGTTTTTGTTTCAGAATGCAAAGCAAAATCCTTGTGTGTTCTTGTTAATAGTAATGATGCATATAAAATAAAAGCAATAAAAGCTATAGGAGAAAAATTTAAAGGCGATAGTCAGCTGTACTTTTATTTCGCGGATGTAAAAAAACTTACAAAGCCATTTGATTTTGGAGGTATAAATATCTGTAATGATATAATAAATGAGTTAATTGAAATTCTTGGAAAAGGTAATGTTGCTTTTAGAAAATAGACATAAAGGGGATATAGTTGTGGCTATCATATCTTTCGTACTTACAGAAGTTTTTGCGGCTTTATTCTTTTTAAACAAGGCTGTTGGTAATCCTGATTTTAATATCATTTTTAAGACAATTGCTAGTGTGTTTTTTGTTCTCACACCAACTTTCGCATACAAGAAAAAACCTTGCGACAAAAAATATTTTTTGCTTATTATGTTTGGTCTTTTCTTTTCGCTATTCGGCGATGTACTTCTCGCAATAAAAGGCTGGGATCTTGGTTTCAGTTTAGGTGTAGTTACTTTTACATTGGCACAGATTTTCTTTGTAGTTGCTTTTTCGTATCTTGAACGTTATAAGCATATTGATCTTGTGATTTTCGGAGGATTATCTATATTTCTCGTCCTTCTTGAAAATATAAATAAGGACTTTGATTATGACGGAAAGTATATTTTCATTCTAATATATTCAATTGTAATAAGTTATATGGTATCAAAGGCTTTTTCACTTTTTAGAATAAAAAAAGGTAACGAAAAAGCGGTGATTTTTACTACTATTGCAATGGTTCTATTCTTCCTATCTGATTTAGATCTGCTATTTGTTTATTTCTACAAAACAAAGTATGTTGCACTCTCATATGCGAATATAGTACTATACTATATGGCACAGGGAATCCTAGGATTAAGCTTTATAAATCCTATAAAAAAACTTGACAAGAATAGTAACATATGATAAAATAATCAGGTAGCAAATTTGCTACCTATATGCCGGTGTGATGGAATTGGCAGACGTGCGGGACTCAAAATCCCGTGGTGGCAACACCGTGTCGGTTCGACCCCGACCACCGGCACCAATTTTCAATAAACTTAAGGGTATTTTCAAGTAATCGAAAACATTCTTAAGGCTATTGATAAGCATTAAAGGGCAGGCAAAAAGCCCACCCAATAATACGAGAAATTCTTTATTTAAACGTCGTTTGCGAATCCGACGGGTGAACTGATGTGCAATGGCTACACCAAACCTAACCGTTACTTTGATATCGGTGGGAACGGTTGCGTAGAAAACACCGCAGTCAAAAAGACTGAATAATATTCAGTTATGTATTTAAACGTTCGGCTAAACGTTTAAAGCAAAAAACAAGAGCCCCCAGACCGTACTATCTGAGAACTCTTGCAACAATGTATTCAATGTGCTATGATAGAGCACAAGAACGGCATTTTCACTAAGTCATTCAGATATTCTGGTATCTGGACTGATTATGAACTGATATT
>JAEWZG010000069.1 GCA_023395435.1 Bacillota bacterium | reverse complement strand
GAGGGCATTTTTCAGCGACAGGGGTATCCCAGGTCATAAAGCTACAATTCGGGTTGTCCTCACAGCCAAAATATTTCTTTCCCTTTTTGGATTTTTTCTGCAATACTTTTTTACCGCAGAACGGGCACAATCCACCTGTCTCCTGAACAATTTTCTTTGTATTCTTACATTCAGGGAAGCCAGGACAAGCAAGGAACTTTCCAAATCTGCCGATTTTAATAACCATCTTTCGACCACATTCTTCGCAGATTATATCAGTCTCCTCATCAGGGACTTTAACACGCTTACCCTCCATAGCTTCTTCTGCAGTTTTCAAAGTTTTGTCGAAGTCAGAATAGAAATCCTTTAAGGTTTCTACCCATTGCTTTTTGCCAACTTCAACATCGTCGAGATCCTTTTCCATGCCAGCAGTAAACTTCACATCAACAATACGATGAAAATGATCCTTCATAAGCTCTGTTGTAACTTCACCGAGAGAAGTTGGCTTAAGCTGTTTTACATCACGTTCAACATAATTTCTTGCAATAATTGTTGTGATTGTCGGAGCGTAAGTACTCGGACGTCCTATTCCATTTTCTTCTAATGCTTTGATAAGTGAAGCTTCAGTATATCTTGCTGGTGGCTGAGTAAAGTGCTGATTACCATCAAGAGATTTTACCTTGAGAATATCATCCTTCGTGATTTCAGGGAGAACACTGTTATCCTCTGCATTTTCATCTTTTGACTCCTCGTATACAACTGTATAGCCATCGAACTTAACTGAATAACCAGAAGCTTTAAAATTGCAGTCATTTGCAAGAATATCAACAGATACCGTATCGTGGAGAGCTTTTGCCATCTGACTTGCGATAAAACGTTCCCAAATAAGCTTATATAACTTATATTGATCGGAAGTCAGGCTTGGTTTTACGCGCTCTGGAGTTAGCTCAGGCAAAGACGGACGGATAGCTTCGTGAGCATCCTGTGAATTTGATTTTGATTTGTAGAAGTTAGGCTTTTCAGGGAGATAATTATCCCCATACTTTTCACTGACGTATTTATACGCAGCTATTCGTGCTTCTTCGGAAATTCTCAGTGAGTCTGTTCTCATATATGTGATAAGACCGACAGCACCCATTCCAGCAACGTCAATACCTTCATAAAGTTCCTGTGCAGCCTTCATTGTTCTTCTTGCCTGAAAACCAAGACGACGTGAAGCTTCCTGCTGCAATGTTGAGGTCGTAAAAGGTGGTGCAGGTGACTTCTTGTGGACACTTTTCTTAACTCCTGTTACAACAAAAGGAGCATGCTCAAGAGAAGTAAGAATCTTATCTGCTTCTTCTTTTGAGTTTATTTCAATTTTTTTACCATTAATGCCTGTTAATTTAGCAGGGAAGACTTTTCTGCTTCCTGGAGCTGTAAGTTTTGCATCAATAGACCAGTATTCCTGTGAAACGAACTCACGGATTTCATTTTCTCTGTCAACAATTATTCGAACAGCAACAGACTGAACTCGTCCTGCAGACAAGCCACGTCTTACCTTTTTCCACAAAAACGGGCTGAGCTTATATCCTACAATTCTGTCGAGGATACGACGAGCCTGCTGAGCATTAACGAGATATAAATCAATTTCACGTGGCTGATCCATACCAGCCTTAACGCCTGTTGTAGTAATTTCATTGAAAGTAACTCTGTTCTTATCAGTAACATCAAGCCCAAGCATCTGTGCTAAGTGCCATGAAATTGCCTCTCCCTCACGGTCGGGGTCAGTTGCAAGATAAACATATTCACTCTTTTTTGCCTGTTTCTTAAGGCTTTTGATGAGCTCTTCCTTACCTTTAATTTCTATATATTGAGGTGTAAAGTCATTTTCAATATCTACACCAATTTTAGATTTTGGAAGATCGCGGATATGTCCCATTGAAGCAATAACTTCAAAGTTGTCACCGAGATATTTCTTTATTGTTTTTGCCTTCGCAGGCGACTCAACTATAACTAAATTTGACATAGTTTCTCCATTCTTGTGTATTTATTTAAAGGGAATATCTCTTCCCTGCAAGTGCTTTAATATATCCGTCAAGCTCAAGCTCAGTTAATTCTGACAAAACCTGAGAAATGTCTATATCCAATGCCTGAGATATTTCATCTGCAAGTAATGTTCCATCGGCGAGAAGCTCTGTAATTCGGCGTTTTATTCCATCAAGTAACGATAAATCTACCCTAGATGTTTCTTCAAAAATTTGCTGTGGTTCTGTTACTTTTACTTTTGCAACAGCTCTTTTCCTTTTTTCCTTAGGCTGAGTAATTTCAGGCACTTCTGTGCCTTTTATAAATATATTTTCAAAAGCCTTAATATCATTTGATTTATGTGAGAAATTATCAAAATATTCATAGAGAATATCAAGATAACTAAAAACAGGAATTGCTCCGTCCCTTAAAAGCCCTGCAACGCCTGAAAACTTCTCATTAAAAATATCGTGTGGCGGGATACAGAAAATGTCTTTACCCTGTGAAAGAGCATGACTTGCTGTATTAAGCGAGCCACTTTTTGAGGAAGCCTCAACAACAAGCACACCAAGACTTAATCCCGAAATAAGACGATTCCTTTGTTTAAAATTATCATAAAAAGGTTTTGTCCCCGGAAAATACTCGCTTATTACTGCACCATTTTTTGCAAGAACTCTTTTAAGCTTTGCATTTTCAGCGGGATAATTATAATCAAGCCCACAGCCAAGCACTGCAACAGTTTTGCTATATTTCAATGCACATTTGTGAGCTATTGAGTCAATTCCATAAGCAAAGCCACTTACAAGTACTGTACCGAGCTTTGATAGCTCAGTGCAAATATTTTCAGCAACATTAATACCATATTCGGAAGGTTCTCTTGCACCGACTACACCAAGGACAACATCATCATCAATGTAACTTAAATCACCGTAACAGAATAGTATTGTAGGTGGATTATAAATCTCTCTTAATCTTGACGGGAATTCATCATTCTCAAATGATATTATTCTCATATCATTATTATGACAATATTCAATAATCTTTTCAGATTGTTCAATATGAGTTGTTCTTATTGATTTTTTTTCCTTTTCAGAAAGACCTTTTATCTCTCCGTTTTTAAGTGCGGAGTAAATTGCTTCAATTTCATTATATTCTTTAGTGACATCCCAGAATCTATGGTTTGCAGGGCCGAACACCTGTGCAACCCAGACCCAGTACTTAAGATTGTCCAATGAAATCCTCCTTACTATTTAAGCATTTCCCACATAATTATTCCTGTAGCCATTGCAGCATTAAGTGAATTAATATTACCTTGCATTTTTATAGTAAGTTTATTATCACATTTATTTGTTACATCTTGTGGAAGTCCATTACCCTCATTACCGATTACTACAGCACACGCCCCAGAAAAATCGTTGTCAGTTAGTGATAATGCGTCAGGGTCAATGACAGCAGCAAAGGTTTTAATTTTCTTTTCTTTTGCAAGCACAAAAAATTCTTCAATAGAAATATCAGCCCATATATTCATTCTAAATAGTGAACCCATTGTCGAGCGGATAAGCTTCGGGTTGTAAATATCGCAGCAATCATTTGTCAGGAATATTCCGCTTATTCCAACAGCATCTGCCGTACGAATGATTGTTCCGATATTACCAGGGTCCTGAAGATTATTAAGGACAATATATTTTCCATCAGTTAATATTTTATCAGCGTAATTGTTTTTGTCAAGTTTTTGAACAATCGCATATATTCCTTGTGGGGTTAAAGTATCAGAAAGCTTTTGTGAAAGCTCATCTGTTATATAAAATATTTTATCCTCAGGAATTTTTTTATTAAGCAAATCCAAAGCTTCGCTGTATTTTTCTCCAGCACTCTGAGTTAAAAATACACAGTAAAGCTCTGAATTTTCGTTAACAGCATCTATAATTATTCTTGCACCTTCAAGTGTAAACATATTATGCTCATTACGTGCTTTTTTTGATGTCATTAGCTTGCTGTAAAGCTTTATATTGGCATTGTCCTTACTCGTAATAAGCATAAAAATTACACCTCATTGTTTATTATTTGATAAAATTATATATTGTTAATATATAACAAAACACGCTCAATACAAAAGAAGGAGCGTGTTAATACTAATTAGTTCAAAGCAGCTTTTGCTTTTTCAGCAATTGCTGTGAAACCTGCTGGGTCACTGATAGCAATTTCTGAAAGCATTTTTCTGTTAAGTGTGATTCCTGCCTTGTTAGCACCATTCATAAATGTTGAATAGTTCATATCATTTAACTTGCAAGCTGCTGAAATTCTTGTAATCCAGAGCTTTCTGAAATCACGTTTTTTCTGCTTACGACCAATGTATGCATACTGGCCAGACTTCATAACAGCCTGTTTAGCCATTTTAAAATGCTTACTCTTTGCGCCAAAATAGCCCTTTGCAAGCTTTAGAGTCTTATTTCTTCTCTTTCGAGTCATCATTGCGCCCTTAATACGAGCCATATCTATTTACCTCCGCTTTTTTATTTTCGATTATTTGTATGGGATAAGAACTTTGATTGTTGGAGCATTTGTGCTATCAGCGAAAGCACCTACTCTTGCAATTCTCTTACGCTTGTGTGCCTTCTGAGTAAGTCTATGTCTTTTATTTGTATGCTGGAATTTAACCTTACCGTTTTTTGTTAAACTAAAACGCTTTTTAGCGCCACTGTGTGTTTTTACCTTTGGCATAATATATCCTCCTCAATTATTACTTTGAAGCTTTTGGTGAAACGAACATT
>JAEWZG010000116.1 GCA_023395435.1 Bacillota bacterium | reverse complement strand
GATTAACTCACATTCACTTAATTTAATATTATATACTATTTAGTTCTGTGTGTAAAGTTGTTTGTAAGGATTTTTTGTATCTGGAGTTAAAATATAGAATTTATGCTCATAAATTTCTCGCATATCGGTATTAAATTTGTATGAAAATTCTGAAATATATTTCTCAATTTGCTTAAGATCTTCAGGAGTTGCTTCTTCTGCTACAACCTGCTTTGGTAAATCGGCTGGTAATCTGTCTGTTCTGATAAACATTTTGCCGCCGTGCATACCCGTTCCACAGAAATCGCCAACTGGAATTGTGTCGCATCCAAGACCGAGTACAATAATAAGGCCGCCTGCCTGGTATTCACCTAAAAAGCTTCCAGCACAACCTCCGATAACAAGTACAGGGTGCTTTTGCTTATAAGACTTCATATGAATGCCAGCACGATAGCCAGCATTATCACGAACATATATTACTCCGCCACGCATAGCATAGCCTGTTGCGTCACCTGATGACCCATAAATTGAAATTGAACCATCATTCATTGTATCTCCCGTTGCATCCTGTGCATTTCCGTTGACAACGATATCAGCACCGTCAAGATAAGCACCGAGTGCATTACCAGGTGTACCATTAATAATGACATCCCCGCTTCTGCGTCCACTTCCGATATAACGCTGACCAATACAGTTTTCAATTTCAACTGTTTCACCAGCATGCTCTTTTATTGTATCATTAAGCACCTTAAAGTGCATTTCACCTGCAATAACTTTCATTATGCTCTTCCTTTCAAAGAATTACTTTGCCCCACTTAACTTGTGGGAACGTTCCTTCATTGAGAATGCCATAAGCTGTGGCTTTTCTTTTATGAGTTCAAAGTCGATTGTATCAAGCGGAGTTTTTTCTCTTATCAAAGAGGTATAAATTCCTGCACGCTCGACTTTTCCGATAACAATATAGCCCATTAGCCTATTATCTTTTGTGAACAGCTTTTTATAGCTATTTTCATTCTTATCAGTATATACATCACCAGTATAAGTTCCAGCTGTGATGATATGCATTCCAAAAAAGCCGATAGCATTCATAGGAATAGCCTTATCGTATAGTTTTTCTCCGCCTGCCATATTTATTCCTGCACATTCACCCTGCATATAAGCGTTTGGAAGAAGTGCAAGTACTTTATCACTGTCTGTCGTTATATCATAGGATTCAGTACAGTCGCCTGCTGAATAGATATCATTAATGCTTGTTTCGCACTTATCGTTTGTAGCTATTCCGCGGTTAACCTTTCCACCAATATCCTTTATTAATGAAACATTTGGGCGGACACCTACAGCAAGGACAACAATATCGAATGATAGTGATTTCCCGCTCTTTAATGTTGCTGTATCTGAAGTAAATTCTGCTACACTGTCACCGAGGATAAATTCTACTCCTGACTTTTCAATATGCTTTTGAACCATTGATGAGCCTTCTTCATCAAGAATACTTGGAAGAATTCTGTCAGCGAGGTCAACTACTGTGATTTTATTAACCTTATCGCAAATGCCTTCAACACATTTAAGACCAATAAGACCAGCTCCGACAACAAGCACATTCTTATCCTTTGAGAGTTCTTCTTCAAGTGCTTTAGCATCGTCAAGAGTCATAAAGGTAAATTTCTTTTCAACCTTTTCTAGACCTGTCATCGGTGGAACAAAAGGTGATGAACCTGTTGCAACAAGCAGTTTATCATATTCAACCTTTATTCCGTCATCGAGCATTACTGTTTTAGCTTTGTTATCAATAGCTGTAACAGTTTTGCCTAACATTGCGGTAACATTGTTGTCAGTATAAAAACTATCAGGACGATATTTCATTCTCTTCTCATCTGTTTTTCCGTATATTAAATATGAGATAAGAGGGCGTGAATATGTATGATGCGGTTCGTTTGAAATAAGTGTTATTTCTCCTTCTTTATCAATTGAACGGATTCCCTCAACACAGCCGATTGCTCCGGCTGAATTACCGATTATTACGTATTTCATTCCACTCACCTCTCCTCAAAAACAATTGCATTGTTTGGACAGCCCTGAACACATGCAGGCTCGCCGAAAGAATTCTTTGTGCAAAGCTCACATTTCTGTATTGCACCTGTGTCTGATGGCATAATTGCACCAAACGGACAGGATAGAATACAAGTATAACAGCCGACACATTTATTCTGGTCGATTGAGATAACGCCATCATTAACAGTAAGTGCCCCAGTTATACAGCCTTTTACACATAAAGGCTCTTCACAATGTCTGCACTGAACAGCAAAGCACACGCCGTTATTTTCTTCAACCTGAATGCGAGGGTTGATTACAATATCCTTCAAGGCTTTTACCATATCAGTTTTCCCTGAATTTGCAAAAGCACAGTTATATTCGCAAAGGTGACATCCAAGGCACCATTTTTCATTTACATAAACTCTTTTCACTTGTTACACCCCCACTATTCGCCAGCATGCTTGATACCAAGAATATCAAGCTCTTTGTCTGTGAGTCCTACTCCACGAAGCATCAATCTGTTTCCCTTTAATGATTCTATAGAATTGATACCCATACCGCCCATCATTTCCTTGATTTCGTGATCCCACGCTGTAACAAGGTTGACAAGACGTTTGTAACCAATATCAGGATTAAGTCTTTTTACAAGTTCAGGGCGTTGTGTTGCAATACCCCAGTTACACTTACCAGTCTGACAACTTCTGCAAAGATGACAGCCAAGTGAGAGAAGTGCTGCCGTTCCGATATAACAAGCATCTGCACCAAGTGCAATTGCTTTCACTACATCAGCACTACTTCTGATTGAACCACCGACTACTATAGAAACATTATCTCTTATTCCTTCGTCACGGAGTCTTTGGTCAACACTTGCGAGTGCAAGTTCTATAGGGATACCAACGTTATCTCTTATTCTTGTTGGAGCAGCACCTGTTCCACCTCTAAAGCCGTCGATTGCGATAATATCAGCACCCGAACGAGCGATACCGCTTGCAATAGCTGCAACATTGTGAACTGCTGCGATTTTTACGATTACTGGTTTCTTATAATCTGAAGCTTCCTTAAGTGAATAAACAAGCTGTCTTAAATCCTCAATAGAATAAATATCGTGGTGTGGTGCAGGTGAAATTGCATCTGAACCTTCAGGAATCATTCTTGTTTTTGAAATAT
>JAEWZG010000098.1 GCA_023395435.1 Bacillota bacterium | reverse complement strand
AGATATCTCATCCAATATTTGCTACGTTAAAAGGTTACTCAAATCAATAAATAGAAACCATGTAAGCTGCATTCATCTATATGATGTAATATATGACTATTTAGTTAGTTGATTTACTTATAATATAGCATGAATGTATTATAGTCTTTTCATTCTGCTCAACAGTCGATACTCTGACGTATGCCAGGTTTGCTATAATAATCATTTCTTTCATTTTTATAGAAATAGCCTTGAATAGAAATATCTATCAAAGGCTATTATTTTTTATAGTCTCCAATTTGCTAAAGGGTAAGATCCATTGTTGTCGTAGTACTCTTTTAGTAGCTTTTTTTCTTGCAATTCACAATCTGTGCATTCATAGAATTCTATAATTAAATTCTCACATTTATCTATTTGCCAGATAGCTCTTCCACCCTGATGAATTTTACTTTTTTTATAGCCATACATTATGTACTGTTTTATTCTTTCGTGCAAACCATTTTTACAATTAGCTTTTCCAATGTATAGTATTTCTTTTTCTTTTAGCTTTTCATACTTGTCATTAAGTAAAGATTTATTATAAAGCAGTAATTTACCTTTTATAGATTTATAGGAAACGGTGGTTTCACAGATTTCAACTTTAAAATATATAGGTGTTTTTACAAAGTATACTCCTGGTGTTTTTGGGACATTACTGCAACGAGAATCAAATAACTCTTTAATTGTATAACGCATTTTACTTCACCTTCTTTTTGATATTATAACATTACAATGTTAAAGTATCAAGTTGTATTAACCCTTCCAGAAAAGTAAAGATAAAATCTGAATAAACCTGCATTGTGTAAAGGAATTCAGATAATAACTCTATTTTTACAATAAGCGAATGAATGTACGTTGTAAACATAGGGTGTAAGCTACCCTTCCACATTAACGATATATTGATTTAATGTTAATAATGTGTTGACAAAAAACAGCACCGTTGTACAATATAAATGTTGCGTAATTTTACAAATTATATTATTTTATCCTATTCTATGACATTCAGTATGCGCAGAAAGACAGTAAAGTTGGTGAGCTTACTGATAAAATTTCAAATAATAATAATGAAATAATTTTTTAAGAGCTGAACTTAAAAAAGAGCTCAATTCAACCGTAAAATGGAGTTGAATATAGATATAAAAAAGTTGGAAAAAGAAAAGAGATGTTTATGTGAAAAAACCTTGGTATAAAAATAAGTTGATATGGATTATTGGAATACCAATTTTAATAATATTAATAGCAACTCCTTTTATTATAAACTATTTATATATGAAGGGAACACCTGATGGGAAAGCAGATACATCATTTTCAGCAAGTGATATGATAGTAGTCCTGCTGGTTATGTAGGAAAAGATTTTGTAAGGCACGATTGTAATCGACGCAATATAGTAGAAAAAATATTGACGGATTTAAAAAATTACCCCAAAAACAAAGTAAGCATATGTGCATTTGATACGTGGCTTTTCGACAAAACCGAATTCTCAAATAATTATCCACTTAACTTAAATAATGGCTCTATGTTTGACTCAACTGTTATACGTGAAACTTTTAATGCAAATTATGGCGTTTCAATAACTGAAATGGTAAATTTATTAAAGCAAAATAGCACAACACGAAAAGAAGGGAATATAACATATCAAACTATCAGCAAAATAATATTTATTTCTGATGGTGAAGAAGGTATAGATGAAGATACACAAAATGCCTTAAATTATGCAAGACAAAACAATATAGTAATTGACACAATATCTGTACCTGCAACTGTATCAGCACCGATAAATGAAACTGCATTACAAAAAATTGCAACTGATACACGTGGAACATTTTATAAAGATGTCAATGAGAGAAGTTTGTTAGTCGAATATGATGGCCCAACAACAACAAATTACAATTTCACAGCTGATGTTGACAATGATAAAATACCAGATACTTTTGAAGAAGCTGGAATGTTATGCTCTAACGGTGAAGTAATAAAGACTGATTATAAAAAGACACCACAGAATTCACATCCAGAAGATTGTGACGATGATGGTTTATTGGATGGCGACGAAGTTCAATTAGTACCTTTTGATTCACTTCCATCATATAAACAAAGAAAAGCAAAGACATATTTTGTTGACGGTGTTCCATCTCAATATATATTTAAAAAAATATCAGATCCTCGTGTTAAGGATACTGATGGGGATGATATAGAAGACAATAAAGATATTGAGCCATTACATGAAAATTATCTTGAAGATATGTTTAAATTATCAAAAGATAATAATCCAAATAATGCAATATATATGAAAATCGAAAAAAACACAGTTTATATAACTGCTAATATTTATTTTTATGAAAATATTGTAACTGATCAGCATCTATTTGGTTCACAAGAAAGCTGTATAGATTTGGCTGTTAAGGGAATTCAAGATAAATGGACTAATTCATTTATAGGAACTGAGTATGATTTTATTCCTGGTATGCATGTAAAGGTTATCACTAAAGTTAATTGTATAAATAAAATGCAAAGTAAATTTGAAGGAAATGCTTTAGTTATTAACTTGTATGACCGTAAGGGAATATGTTGTTATTCAGCTGGCTTTAATAATGTTACAGCAAAAAATTCACTATTCAAAGCACTTCGGGGTGATTCTGAGGATAACTGGGCAGTTAACAATCCAAACGCTATTATCGATTTATATCCACAAGATTCAAGAGGAGATCAGGTAAAAGAAACAACAGATACTTATCAAGATGTTGCTGCGCATGAATTTGGTCACGCATTAGGACTTAATGATTTGTATCCAGAGGCAAATGAATTTAAGAATTTAACTGGTAGAGAAACAATATCATGTATATCTAATGAAGTTGATGAAGACTACATTATGTGGACAAATGGGAGGGTAACTTCAAATGATGTAGAAATGGTCTTGTATGCTTTTAGTGAAAATAAATGGCAGCAATATTACAATAGTAAAAAATACAAACAGTCAAAAGCAATTAGATCTAAATTTGTTTTATTAAACCCAAAGGGAGATGTTTTATATAAAAATTAAAATTATTATATTAAGTTTAATATTAATTGTTATTGGTATGGTTGTGTTTATTCTTTTTATGTGTGGCGTATTTGAAAAAAAGTATCCTACATTTGATGAAGTCAAGAAACTTTACAATGACAATGCAGAAAGTTTTAATATAGCAAATACATATCTTTTGAATCAAAAGCCCGATGAAAATGGTATCATATACTATGATATAAATAAATTGAGAGAAGAAAAAGAGACAATACCTGATAAAGAATACAGAGCATTAGAAACTGTTTTTAGCAACAAATTATTTGATTATTATTATAGAAATACTAATCATTCATATGATTTTAACCAATATGGACATTTTAGTTTAAAAACTAATTATAAAAATGTTACTATAAGTATATGCTGTATTACAGGTAATGAAGATTTTCAGAAATGTAAGCATATATATGAAAATTGGTATGCATATTATCTTTACCCACCAAATGATTAGCACTATATTAATCATAAATTAATTAAAAAACTTACTCCACCAAACACTTAATCTTAAAAAAACAATTTGCCACCACTCCTTGCGATACTCCTAAGGCTTCAGCAATCTGCTTATTGCTCCAGTCGGGATTTTGATATCTTAACCTTGCTACAGGTTGCAAGTTATCAGGCAGACTATCTATTCCAATAGTTTCTTCAATATGCTTTATACATAAAAACTGCTTTTGGTAGTATAGCGAAGGCATTTTTATATTCTCTTCTTTTGCTGTATTGCGGATTTGCTGTGACTGTTCCTGATACTCAGCTTCACTCTGAAGAAGACTGGACATAGCTATCCCTGATATGTCAGAAATCTTGTTGAAAAGTTTATCCATATTTTCAGGCTTAAAGTCACAGGATCCGTTTTCGTACCTGTCAATAGTGCTTGTTGCAACTCCAAGCTTTTGAGCAAGCTCTGACCTGGTCAGGTTGCAGGTTTTTCTGATTAGCTGAAGGTATAAGCGAGGGATCTTCAATTTGTTTTTACTTACTGGCATAATAATTCTCCTTTTGTTTAAAACTTTGATTTTTTACTTTCTGTCAGAATAATAAAGGCTTTTCTATCACCGAAACATAGCTGTTAATGATAAAAAAGCGATTTCCTTATTGCCTTACTCCAAGTTCTGACTACTTAGTCAATGATGATAATATTATTGATGCTGCTTTTAAAAAGGCTGGATATATTAATTCCAATGGATTAACGTTGTATAACCTAAAAAAAATTTATGACAATACACTATCTTCTGTTATTTTACCATTAAAGGGTAACCTATTGTCTTGTAAAGTTTGGAAATTACTTTTGAAAGGATTTGATGATAATAAGGCTTGTCTTTCATATAAAATGATAACAATTCTAGCTAAATATATTATCGATACCAATCCTTTGATAAAGAAATCAATTGATTTGACAAGAGATACTGCAAAAGCATTATCAGTATTAAAAAGTTTATGGAATGATATTTTTTCAGATTATGAGGATTTAGGCTTTAATGATATGAATACCGATAACAAGGACAGACACAACAAATTGTTAGAATATATTATTGGGTATGAGGATATGCGTATTAAAATTGATATTATATGGGACTATTTATTGTCACTTGAAAAATTGGCTAAAAAGTCAATTGAAATATCAGATGTATTAAATAGAATTGCAACGAAAGCAATTGCATAAACAAGCAATACAAAAAACAAAAAGCAGGAATATCTAATTAATAGATACCTGCTTTTCTCATTAGTATTACAGCCAAACTGTGATAGCAAAACTATCTTTAAAATAATAAAAGTTCGTGTAATACCTCATTGGTGGAGGCGAGGGGAGTTGAACTGTAATAATAGCTATAACTTGCTTTCACTCATATTCACTTTCAATCCCCTATTTTACGTTGTTTAAGCTATATTGGCTTAACTTTCTTTCACTTATTTTCACCTATGATTTTCTATGGTTTTTTATATAAATGTCTACCTAATGTCTACCTGTTATCTTTTGCTTTATATGTATGTGGTTCTAATTTTAGATATTCTTTAATTTCTTTTTCACCATATTTAATAAGTTTTATACTTTCTTTGTTTTCGCTCAATATATTCTTAACCCAATATATCATATATTTTGTGTTTTGTTTAAAGGATTCTTCCATAATGCTTTTTTCGTGGGAAGTCAAATAAAAACAATCTTCTTTATTAACTGTACACTTAACTTCTATATGTATTTCTTCACCTTGTTTAGTATAAGATAGAATATCATAACCATTAGAATGGTTATATGCAATTGTTTTATCAACTTTTTCAGCATAGGGAGTATCTTTAAGATATTCTACTTCACAATCATACACATATGCCTCTCCTAATTTACCTAATTTATCTTTAAATTTTTGCAATTGTATATAATCTTTTTCATTTCCTATTTTTGCTCTTAGTTGTTCAAATGATGAGAATTTAGTTTCAATATCTTCTTTTTCTTTATCGGACAAGTAGTCAATTTCATCATTGCTAATGTATTCTATTCTGAAAGTTTTGTTTTTTTTTAATCTTTCTGCACAATCTTTGCAAACAATTACATTATTAACACTAATCCAATTTTCAGTATTATTAGGGTATTGCAGATTACAGTTTGGACATGTGAACATATAGGCTTTTCTTATTTTTTTAATATCTTTTGGCTTTATGGAAGTTTTAATGCCTATATTGTCGCATAAATTTGATAGTGCTGTATAAATAATCATTCCTCTATTAAATGAATGATTTTTTAGTTTTTCAAATAGAGGTTTGTATTTATCTTTAACAATAACATCAACATCATTAACAATAATAGATATTCCATTATATGTAGATGCATCTATTCTTTTTATGTCCTCTATTGCATTATCGTTTAGATAGTCAGTGTTAAATAACAAATCCCATGCGAAAGAAGATTGCAAAAATGAAATTTCATCACAATCTAAATTTACATATTCATTTATTTTTTGTAGGTCTTCAATAGATAGGATTACACTGTCTTTAAACTTTGTTTTTGGAATGCTACTCTGTTCAATTTTTGTTTTCTTATCATAAAAAGTTGTTAATAATGTTTCCTTATCCCATTTAAAGCCAGAAGCATTGTTCAATTCTTTAAAGCAATATACCCATTGAAAAAAGAGTTCAGAATAAAAATCTTTCTTTTTTGTAGAAGTACTATTCATAACTATAGAGTACATTTCATACGTAATACAATTTAAATCACTTATTCTAAATTGCTTAATAATTCGTATTGCTTTTGACAAATAATTAGCCTTACTACTTTCAGATAGATAAGATAGATAACTACTAATATCTATTTGCAGTTGCTTATTTAATGAATTTAACTCATCGTTAAGTCTTATCTTTGCCACAACAACACATCCTTTTACATAATTATATATTAAATGTGCAGAATGTCAATAATCCCCGCTTCTTAAAATAGAAGAGAGGCTTATGTAGCTATACTGCCTTGTTATCCATATTATAAAGCCAATCTTCAAATGTCTTTATAGGAATAACATATTTACTGTGAATTTTTCTAACAGGGAATACATCAGAACGAACTAAATCATAAGCTTGATTTTTTCCAATACCTAATATGTTTTGAATATCATTTACTGTGTATACTATTTTTTTGTTAACTGGATTTTCTGCATTGTTTACCAAATCTAATATTTCTCCTTTACTATATAATAATATGGTTTAACAATGCCAAACGATTTATTTTTCTTATTTTATTTAATCAATACTATCATTATTACTGCTATATATTGTAGCATGGCGAATGTATAAAATCGTTCAAAAATCTGGAAAATAGGCTATTTGAAACGATTTAATTATATTTATTTTTATTGCTTTAAGCAAGAAATTTCTCAGCTGATTTCTTTAGAACATTTATGTAATTCTTTAAATCTGATATGCTAATATACTCTATATTATTCTTAGAATTAAAATTATACGCAGATTGAGTAGGATTATTTGCACCAATCAATTTATAAAATGCTACTAACTGTTTTACAGTATAAAAATTTTGCTGATATTTTCTAATGAATTCTGATATGCTTTTGACTTCTTTATCTTTTTCCCTTTCCCAGAGAACAAAAAGACATTGATTAGCTTTGTTTTGCAAGTCTACATAAGATAACATAGCACTATCAAGTTTATAACACCATTCTGATAATAATTGTTCTATAGACTTATTTCTTTTTGCCAATGCTTTACTTCTCAATTCAAATCTATTTTTGGCTTCATCCATTGAATTGCTTTCTATTTCCTTATTATAGTTTTCTGCCTCATAGTATTCGCTCTGAATTCTAATTGTAAGATTATCATATGTTAATGGCTCAAACGATTGATACCTTTTCTTTATGTTATATTTTAATGACAGTAGTAATATAATAAGTTTATTTATTTTCATCATCTCATTATAATTATTTTCTTCACAATCAAAGTTAAAGTCAACTCTTGATATATTATATTGATCTATCTCATATTGCTCTAAAATTATATTAAGTTTTTCTTTATAGTCACTTAAATTAATCACACGTTCATTAAAATATTCTTTTATATTAATTTTTGATAGAAACTTTATTTCTCCTGTTTTTTCATTAGGTATAAATCTCATATTAGTAATCCCGCCAATGTTTTCTGGAAACGCTTTGTTTGTTAATATCGCTATAGTATGGATATTTGCTTTTATTTTATTTGACTTTAATATATTTTTCAATACTATATCCTTTTGTCCTTTCCGTATTGAAGATACTTTTTCATATATAAATTAACATATAAAACATCAAGTATTTTTTATTTTTAAAATAAAACTTGACTTTTATTCAACTACATGTTATTATAATAGTAGAACAACAAAAATGCTTTTATTATACACGTAAAAGTTTATAAGAAAAATTAGCTACATGCATTCTACTGCGAATAGAATAGTATTGTGGCTCATTTGGCATTTACAACCTTTTATATTATTACATTTTTTCCAACACTTGTCAAGTGGTTTTGGGAATTTTTTTTATTTCGGGGCAAAAAAATAAATATATGAGTGATTTAGATCAGCTATACTCTTTTGCTACTGAAACTTTTTATTAAAAAATGTAAAATACCCCTATTAATAAATAACAAAAATAAACCCCACTACAATGCCTTTGTAATACTCTACAAAGGCTTGTAGCGGGTTTTTAAATTACGTAAGTAATTTACCCTTGCAATTTTAAGTTTGTCTTAAATTCAAGCGTATTAAAAAGTATTAAAGACACCACAAAATAAAATGAGGCGGTTTTTATTTTTGTTTAACCATTGTATTATTTTGCATAAAATGGTATAATTATGTCAAAATCATTAAATGAGGTGTTAATATGTATCCTATTAATTTAATATCTGGGTATCAAAGTGCTTCTTTGTTAATCGATAATCAATATAAAACACTTAGAGAAAACTGTGACTTAAAGTCACACGAGGTACTATCAATTATTAAACTAATTGATAATATTAAAAAATATCAGCATGAAAGCATATGCTTTAGTGGTTTTTATATTGGATATAAAATAGAACAAATAGGAAAAGAATTTGATTTGCTCAAATTCGTAGATAATGGAGTAATTAATGTTGAGTTAAAATCTGCTCTTAAAGAAAGCATAAAATATGAAAAAATTAAAAGTCAAATGCAAAAGAACTACCATTATTTAAAATCTTTGCAAATGGATATATATATTTTTACTTTTGTGGAAGACGATGAAATCTATAGATATAATGCATCTATAGATAATATTGAAATTTGTACGTTTGAAGATTTTATAAACATAATAAGTTTTGAACCTAATTATAATATCAACCCAGATGATTTATTCATTCCAAGCAATTATTTAGTATCACCGTTTAATAATACTCAAAAATTCTTGAATGACGAGTATTTTCTAACAAATCATCAGGAAGAAATAAAAAAGAAGATAATTATAAATATTAATGAGAATATAAAACTAATTAATTGTATTTCTGCAAATGCTGGAACTGGAAAGACTTTACTTACTTATGATATAGCTAAACATTTCATAAATAATAATGATAAAGTAATCATTATACATTGTGCTAATTTAAATATGGGACAAGAAGTATTAAATAATGACCATAATTGGAATATATACGCAATTAAGGCTATAAGAGAAAATACAATAGATGAGATAATCAGAGATGCTAAAGTAATAATAATTGATGAATCCCAAAGAATTTCTTCAAATCAGCTTGAGCTCATATTTAGAACAGCTATTGATAAAAAAATACATTGCATTTTTTCATATGACAAAAAACAGTTTTTACATAGACGCGAACATAATGATACCTATGAAGAATTGTATAATTTATCAGAAGATAAAACCGTTTTTTCTGAAAAATATACTTTGTCCGATAAAATAAGGACAAACAAAGAACTTGCTTCTTTTATAAGAAATCTATTTATTTTTGGTTCAGTAAGAGACGAGTTCTCTTACGAAAAAGTTACTATAGAATATTTTAATGAATTTTCTAATGCTACTAAATACTATTTAAATCTACAAGAAAAAAATGGTTGGACTGCTATAACATTCACAAGTTCACAATATAACATGGAAGGTATACGAATTTTATCATATCTATGTCCTAATAATCCACATAGTGTTATTGGTCAAGAGTTTGATAAGGTATTATTAATATTAGATGATAATTTTGGTTATGACGAACAAGGGCATCTTAATACTACAGTAAATTATTATAGTGTTACGGGTATGCTATATCAAATAGTAACACGTGCAGTTAATGAAATTAAAATAATTGTAGTAAATAATCCAGAGTTTTATAAAACGCTACTTAGAATAAAATATAGGCAGTTTTAAAAGAATAGCCACCCCGACAATTTAATTGGGGTGGCTAATTTTTATATTCCTTAGCAAGCTTATAGAATGTTGTACGCTTCATATCAAGCATTTCCATAGCCTTATTAGCAGTTATTAAACCACTCTGCCACTCCTTATATACTTTGTCCCACTCCTTTGGATACTCAGCTATAGGACGTCCTATAGGCTTCTGTGTACGTGCTGATACACGCTTTCCATTCACTATAGGCATAACATCAATACCTTGTCTTTGCCTTGTTCTAATGTTCTCACGCTCTTTCTGTGCGGTGTAGCTCAATATCTGCAATACTAAGTCAGCTATAAATTGTTTATCAAGAGTATTAATAGCAACACTTGTATCAAGCAAAGGCATATCCAGAACTTTAATATCAACTTTCTTTTGTTTTGTAATGATATCCCATTGTTCTCTTATTTCAGTATAGTTTCTTCCTAAGCGGTCAAGGGAAGTAACAATAAGTAAATCACCTTCACGAAGATTATTCATAAGCAACTGATATTGTGTTCTGTCAAAGTCTTTACCGCTTGCTTTATCTTGATAAATATCTCTTAAATCTGCAACCAATGGTCTTAGTTGGTCTAATTGTCTTTCTAAATTCTGTTCTTTGGATGATACTCTGGCATAAGCAAATGTTTTTGTACCCATGTTCATTCCCGCTTTCTGTATTATGTTAAATACAGTATAACATTAGTGTTTGTAAAAGTCAACACATTTACGAATATATTTGTAATTTATTTTAATAGTTTTGCGAATAAAGAAAAGAGCATAATTAATATGCTCTTTAGGTGTTTGTATAAGTGTAGTTTTACGAAATGTTTTTTATTCATTAGCCTCTATGCCTATAAGAATAATCGGAACAGATGGATTAGATCGCCCTTCTCTGATAATATTGGTTAATTCATTTTCATACCAAGCTATTTTTGAAGACATTTGAGCCATTTCACAATAATAACGCAATTGACAATAATGCTAATAGCTTTTTCATATAATCAATTCCTTTCTTACTACTTAACCCAAAATAAGGTGCCTTTTATATAAAAATACTTAATTATTATTAATTAACTTTGATACTGAATTAACTTCAATATAATCATATCCATCCTTTTTTGTAATATCCTTTGACCAGAACCCAGTGGAAACCTCATCATTTATTGCTGGGGTACCTGTTGTCATATCTTCTTCTGCCCTATGCACTTTGAACTCATTATATTTAATTAACACCTTGTCTTCTACCTTATATCCACCACGTTCTTTTGTAATCTGAATAAGTAGAGTATTGTTGTTCTTTATTTCAATTATTTTTCCTGTAATTATTTTGCGAGACTGAGAATCTCCCGATACACCTTTTTCATCTTTATCAGAACCACATCCAACTAATGCAAACAAAGATATAACTGCCATTAGTAATAGTAAAAACTTTTTCATATAACAATTCCTTTCTTACTACTTAACCCAAAAATATGATGCATCACAATTATGAAAATCTACCGTACTATAATTCAAATAACAAAACGAATCATCCCATCCATTATATACTTTTAAATAATTCCATGTATTCCCACTTGATAGCTTTTTTGCATTTACTAATCCTAATATAGAAATAAAATGCCCTTTTTCCTTGCCATTCACATAAATATAGTACCCCATTAAAATAGGCCTATTATACTGTAGTTTATCTTTTATCCAAGCGACAGAAGGACTTTTTTGTGTTCCTTTATATTCAGTGCCCTTTTTCCCTTTTTCCCGAGCAAACCGAACAAATCCTTTTGCTGTTTCTGGAGTTTGCCCACCACCATAAGTTATCCCAGCGTCTTTATCAACTTTAGACGTTGTGGTTCCAGTATAGTTCCACAATACGTTACTAGTATTTCTAATATCCTTATCACTGTATGTAATAAGTCCTTCCATATATGCAATTTGAATTAATGATTGAACTCCACATGCATATTTATCTGTTACACTTGTAACATCATAGTCATTTATCAACTTGGGTCTATTAGTATATTTCTTTAATTCTATTTGAGACTTAACCTTATAATAATTTGACGTAAAGCTATCTTTTCTAATAAATATAGCGGCATTATCACTATATGAGCCTTTTGCTAAATTATCATCATTAATTTCATTTCCATAATTATCAGTTGATAGTTTATTTCCGTGTTTATCTTTATATGACAAGGAATACTGCAAGGCAGAAATTTTCTTTATTGACTTTTCTGGCTTTATATTTTTTCTTGATTCATTAGAGTTAGTTAAAATATTGTCAATTATTTTAGTATAAAGACCTTCCTGTCCTTTTGAAATATTAGATTCCTTAACAATAGCTTCATGATTTACAAAGCCTATAACTACATATCCATATGGCATTGTATCATTGAATAAAGATGCCGTGTATTCAACTTCATCATTAGTAGTTGAATTAATTTGAATGATATCACCTACAATAAAATTCAAATTAGGTTCTATTTGTTTTGCCCAATTAAGAGTTTCTGTAGTAATTATATTTTCCACATTCTTATCGGTTACTTTTACTAATTCTTCGCCCTTTGCATTAACACCAACATTGATTAACGAAAAGCACATTACTAATACAATTAAACTGCTTATAATTTTTTTCATTACGTCACTCCTAAATTAGTTACTTTCTATATTATAACATATTATTTTTTGGAGTCAATATTTTGTCACAATATTGTAATAATTCCATAATCATATTAGGCGTGCAGATCAAGTAATAACAGGACTAATTGATAATTGTTAATAAAGAATTTAATTCGGATTGCCATTCGAGCAAATGCTTAAGATACGACATTTAATCTAAAAATCAATGTAAAAAATAGCTTATTTATTCGGTTCGATAAATAATTATTATCTTGTGAATGAGATAAACATAATAAAACCCGCTATTAGTAATTCTAAAGCGGGTTTTGTATATTATTTTAATGCTTCTTCAATTCTTTTCATTTCTTCCTCATGGGATTCATCGTACATATGAGTATATATCTTGCCTGTAGTAGCAGGAGTACTATGACCTAACATTTTACTTGTGTTAAATTGTGATATGCCTACTGCGTTTGTGAGACTTGCAAATGAGTGTCTTAATCCATGAAGGGTTAGGGGAGGGAGGTTATTGTTTTTAATAAATTTAGTAAATAGTTCTGAAATATAATTAGGTCTATATGGTTTGCCATTATCCATAACAATTACATAATCTGAATCAATATATGCTTCTCCTAAAAATTCTTTATTTTCTACTTGTCTTTGTTTTTCTGCTATAATCACATTATACAAATCATTACATATATATTCATATCTTTCAGAAGCTTCTGTTTTTGTACCTTTAGTTATTATTTCACTTCCCGCCATTGTTCTGGCATCTGATACAATAAAAACATGATTTTCGAAATCAACATTAGACCAAGATAAACCACATATTTCTGACCGCCTTAAACCAGTGTATATTGCAATCATTACAGCAGTTTCAATTTGGTTTCCTTTAATCTTTTCTTTTAGTTCTTTTAATTCATCAATATCATAGAAATTAATCTGCTTTTTAGTCTTTTTAGGAGTTTCAACATAGTCACAGGGATTTTTATTAATTACTCCTTGCATAACAGCAGACTTAAAAGCTGTTTTCATAAGATTATGATGCTTTAATACTGTATTGCTTGACAATTTTTCATTTTGTATCTTATCAGTATAATAATTTTGTATTTGAATAGATTTAAGTTTTTGCAATTCAATGTTGCCAAAAGCAGGTTTGATATGATTATCTATAATGTTTTTATATCCGTATATGGTAGTATATTCTCTGTTTATTTCTGCATTCTTAATCCATTGTTCAAGCCATTCTAATACAGTAATAGACTTTGGTAAAATTAATTCACCCTTTGTCTTTTCAGCTTCAAATTCTCTTAAAGCTTTTTTGGCTTCCGCTTTTTTGTCAAATGTTTTTGATTTTTTAACTCTGTTTCCGTTTTCATCTTTTCCATAATCAAAATTAACATAGTATTTTTTCTTAATGTCATCATATGAGATATTATTTTCAACAACTTTTCTTGCCAAAATGTCTACCTACTTTCGAAAAATGTCTACCAGGTTATTAATATTATATCACTAATATTTACATTTGTCTACCTAAATGTCTACCTATTGTATAACAAAATTATATAAATACTATATATAAACATATTAAATATGAAAAAGCACTATATCTTGTGATATAGTGCTTGATAATTGGTGGAGGCGAGGGGAGTTGAACCCCTGTCCGAAAACCTATTCATGCAACTTTCTACGAGTGTAGTTTGTCTTTTGGAATTCCCTTACTTCTCCGCCGACAAACAGGCTAAGAAGCTCAGTAGCCTGTGATACATCAAAAAGCTACAGGCTTTGCAAATTGACGTTCCCCACTAATCGACGCCTGTTCCAAAGTCGTGGGAATCTTCAGACAGACGAGCTGCAGACTAAGCTGCTGCTAATTCAAAATTATTTTTGTCGTTTAATTTTAAAACGTTGTGCCGTTTAAAGAGATGACACGACCTCTACTCGCTTATCACACTTCAAAATCCCCGTCGAAACCTTTACGCCCCCATATTTATATTAGTATTAATAAGATGAAAAAAGTTATTGATTTCTTTCCTTTAAAGCTCTGTCAATTTCCCTTTTTGAATCACGTTCTGCCATGTCGTCACGCTTGTCGTGGAGTTTTTTACCCTTGCATAAACAAAGCTGGAGCTTTACTCTCGAACCTTTAAAATAAAGAGATATAGGGATCAGAGTTAAGCCTTCTTGCTTGACTTTACCAAAAAGTCGGAGTATTTCTTTCTTATGGATAAGAAGCTTTCTCACTCTGTATGGGTCACGATTAAAAAGATTGCCTTGCTCATATGGGGATATATGCATACCTTTAACAAACATTTCTCCATCGTCAATAGAACACCAACTGTCCTTTAAATTGACACCACCTTGTCTTATTGACTTGACCTCTGTGCCCACAAGTTCAATTCCTGCTTCAAGAGATTCAACAATAAAATAGTCATGTTTTGCTTTTCGATTTTCAGCAATTGTTTTAGTACTTACCTTGTCCACTTTGGTCACCTCACTTTTATGGCAGTATTTTATTATATAATTATTTTTTATGTTTGTCAAGGAATATCATCGAAATTAACACAAAAATAACGCTTCCAATGATTAGAAGCGTTATTATATTAATTATATAATGGTAAATACTTCTTCTCAAATTCTTCAGCGGGAATAGGCTTGCCAAATAAGTAACCCTGAATCATGTCGGTATTAAGATCAACAAGACGGTTATACTGAATTTCCTGTTCAACTCCTTCAGCACATACCTTCATATCAAGAGCGTGTGCGAGTGAAATGATTGTTTTCACAAAAACTTCAGTGCAGGAGTCATTGATGAGATCATCAATAAAGGATTTATCGATCTTGATAGTGTTTAGTGGCATTTCCTTAATGTTATTAAGTGAGGAATATCCGGTTCCAAAGTCATCAAGTGAAATGGAAATTCCAAGTTCAGATAATTTCTTTAAAATTTCTTTTGTAGATTTGAAGTCATTAATAGCAAGTGATTCAGTTACTTCAAAGGTGATATTCTGGTAAGGAATCTGAGTCTCATTAATGATTTTTTCTACTTTATCAAGGAAATTAGCTTCATAAATCTGATATACAGAAAGATTTATGCTAATTTTAAAATCTTTCATACCAAGTGAAATCATTTTCTTGCACTGAAGGCAAGCTGTCCTGAATACAAATTCACCCAGTTCAACGATAAAACCAAGGTTTTCGGCAACTGGTATAAACTCAACAGGTGATATATTACCAAGGTTATCGCATGACCATCTCAGTAGTGCTTCAGCACCTTCAATTGCTTTGGTTTTTGCATTGACAATAGGTTGATAATAAACGCTGAAGCCACTACAGGAATTTGAAACACTTTCTCTTAGGTAGCGTTCAAGCTCGATATTCCTGATTGAATCAAAACCAATTTTATTTTTATAGAACATGGCACGGTTTTTACCTTGATTTTTTGCCTTATACATTGCCATATCAACTTTTTTAAGAATTTCAAAAAGAGTAATACCATCATAAGGATATTTTGCAATGCCCATACTCATCGTGCAATAATATGTAGTATTTATAAGATCCCATTTTTCTCTAAAACGCTCAAGAAGTGTATTGACGATATCATTAATCTGGTCACAGTATTTATTTTCAACTAATAGAATGAATTCATCGCCACCAAAACGATATGTATAATGACCTGTATATGGGAGTGTTTTTAAGAACTCAGATATATTCTGAAGAAGCGTATCTCCGTACTGATGGCCCAGTCCGTCATTAACATTCTTGAAGTTGTCAAGATCAAGGAAAAGTATATAGCCGAAAGAATTTTCCCTAAGAGATTGATCAACAAGGTTCTGAAAGTCTTTTTCAAGACGTCTTCTGTTAGGAAGCCCAGTAAGATGATCATTCATTGCCTGCATTTCAATAAGCTTTTCGTATTCAATCTTCTGAGTAATATTGTTTAATGTTGAAAGACTGACAATACTGCCGTCTACCCAGATTATATTCATTTGTGTTATATCAATCCATTGCTTTGTCATAGGGCTATAAATTTCATAGTAACGAGCACGCTTGCTGTTAATTTTACTATTGCTGTTTGTGATGCTTTCGTAATCTTCAGAATTTATCCCAAGACATTCCCATAAATGCTTTCCTATACTGTCATCGCCAAAATTGTCACTGAATTTCTGATTAGTGAAGATTATATCTTGACCTTCAAGCGTTGAAACACAAACATAAGATCCAATATTATTCAGAACTGTCTTAAATGTATTAAGCGTTGTCATAAGTTCGAGCTGCGTGAGATATCGCTGAAACATACTGCTGATAATCTGTGTAATATCACTAACAACAGATATGGTTTCGTTATCCCAGGTTCTTTTATTATCTTTATCAATTAGCATTATATATCCGTCAGAAGAATCTGTGAATTTAATATTATAAATAAGATAGGAATAATCTCCGGTAGATAAAAATTCATTATAACAGTTTTTTGATGAGCCAAGCTTATCACGATATGCCATACCAAAGCTGTTGAGCCTTTTAATTATATTAGGATATTTATCTTCAAATAATTTAAAGTTAACAATTTTTTGCTGAATATTGTGTGACTTATTATAACTGTAAGTTATATATTTCTGAGATGAACTATATGGGACACATATTTTAATTTCTGAAACATTTAAAAAAATAGCAAGCTTTTTTGTAATTGTATTAATTGAAGTCTTGAAATCATCGGATTTTTGAAGATGCTTTAGAATATCAGAAATAAACTGAGTGCGATTGAGATTGTTTTCAAGAATCATTTGATTTTCATTAAGCTTAATTATACGTTCTTTTTGCTCTGTAAGATCATTAATTATGGAATTGATGTGAGTAGGAACATTATCCTTATAGTAGACAATTGTTTGGATGAGAATCCATATTATTTCACTGTCAGGAGTTATAATCCTATAAGTGCCTGCAAAATAATTATTCTTTTTTTCTATTGTACTATTAAACAAAGAACTGAATTTATCATAATCTTCTGTATGAAGAAAATCAAAGAAATTAACTGAGCTTTCTGAAAGTATATTGTTGTCAAAACCATAATAGATCAATGAATCAGAAGCAAATTCAAGCATAAGTTTGTTTTGATATATATCTTTGTCAACCCTGTGTTGAAGCAATGCAATATCATCAGAAATTATAATAGATATTGCTCTTTTTTCTTTTGATCTATCAATATATTGATTTGTAATATCAATAACCATACAATTCAAATACGAATTTCTTCCTGTATTTGTAATTACCATATGGGCGTAAGTGTGTCTTATTTTCATATTGGAGTCGTAAAACTTCATATTGCAGATAAAATCAAAATTGTTATCTTCTATCTGTTTATTGAATATATTTTTAAAGTAGTCAAATTCAGCATCGGACATAAGATCATTGAATTTCATATTACCTGAATTAATAATATCTGTATTATATCCAAGTTCTTCAATTCCTTTTGTTGAAAAAATAATTGAAAAACCATTCTGATAATCAATCTTTAATTCGAAAAGCGGATAATAATTATATTCAGTACTGTCAGAGGATTCAAAATCAGTGTAAAAATGGGTATTATTACTTAATAACAGCTTATTATTATTTAAAGTAGTTAGTTCATCCATGATACTTCCTCCATTCTATTTACTAAAATTAATTATAGCATTATATAAAAAAATTAGCAATAATCTGATTAATTTTTGTTATATATTAATAAAAAAGGATTTGATTTTTATTTATATGTAAATAAAAAATTCATACAATAAAATTATATATTAATTTGATATTTATATTTTAATAACTATATGTTATAATATAGTTTAATATTAAATAAAAATTCATTTATGAAGGGTGATTGCTATGGCATATTTAAAAAATCTCAAGGAAATGCTTAAGCTTAACATCAGAAATGCAATTAAAGATAAGGATAACAAAGAGGAAGTTATTGATGAAATAATTAATGATTTGCAAGCACAAACAAAACGTTTGGAGTTTATGGTTGAAAAAGCACAAAAGGAACAACAGCACGCTGAGACTTCATATAGTACTAACAAGGAGGAAGCTGATAATCTTGTTCATAAAGCACGCTCTGCGCTTAGAGAAAATGATGAACAACTTGCCAAAGAAGCTTTGACGCAAAAGTTTGAAAAGGATATGAGTCTAAAAGAGAAAGAAATTATTTATGTGACTCTTAACGCACAAGCATCTCAGCTTAAGGAACAGCTTGAAACTTTGAATTACAAGCTATCTGAAGCTATTGAGATTAAAAAATCTCTATTATCAAGCGTACATATAAATGATATGGTTTATCCAATGAATGATAAAATAATTTATCATGATAAAAGTGAAATAGCATGCAAATGTCATACAAATAGTGAGGGTGTTCTTGACGCAGAGATAGAAAGGCTTATGCAGGAAATAAAAGATACACATAATATAAAATAAACTACATAATTGTAATAACCAGCCATCTTATTGGCTGGTTATTTTTAATACTTTTATTTTGTTGATTCTTCTTTATTACTATCTGACGACATTATATCAAGTACCTTTTCCATTAAATCAGCAGATTTTGTCTTTGGTGGTATTTTGACAGAAATGTATGACTTTTGTGTACTATTGAATAATACACTGCCCTTGAATGCTGTAGACAGATTTTTAATCTGCTCCATAGTTGGATGCTTAATATAGAAAAGCAAGTTATCCACACGCTGTGAAATTTCAGTAATACCAATTGAAGCTGCCGTATTTCTCATAAGAGCAACATTAATAAGACCAATAACTGACTTTGGAGGGTCGCCGTATCTGTCAATAAGTTCATCCATAACATCCATACTGTCATCTTTATTCTGAATATTAGCAATATGACGGTATGCTTCAATTCGAAGTGTAAGGCTTTCGATATAATCATCAGGGATAAATGCATCAATAGCAACATCAACAAGACAGCTTTCTGGATTATGTGGAAGTGCTTCACCTTTCTGTTCAGCAATAGCTTCAGATAGTAGCCTTAAATACATATCATAACCAACAGACTCCATATGTCCATGCTGTTTTCCACTTAAAATTGAACCAGCACCTCTTATCTCAAGATCACGCATAGCAATTCTGAAGCCTGAACCAAACTGCGTAAATTCTCTTATTGCAGTTAATCTTTTTGACGCTATTTCAGTCAAAACTTTTCCACGTCTGAAGGTGAAATATGCAAAAGCACGTCTGTTTGAACGACCTACTCGGCCGCGTAACTGATAAAGCTGAGATAATCCAAGTCTGTCAGCATCCTCAATAATTAGTGTATTACAGTTTGGAACGTCTACACCAGTTTCAATAAGTGTAGTACAAACAAGTATATCAATTTCATGGTCGATAAGCTTTCGCCATACTTCACTAAGGTCATTTTCTGAAATCTGACCGTGTGCAACACCAATTCTTGCTTCTGGCATAGCATTCTGCAATCTGTATACACATCCGTCTATAGATTCAATTCTGTTATGAATATAATAAACCTGTCCGCCACGTCTTAGTTCTTTCATTATTGCCTGAACAATTACGCCGGTATTATGCTCAATAACATAAGTCTGAACAGGGTATCTGTCCTGAGGTGGCTCTTCAATAACTGACATATCCCTAATACCACTCATAGCCATATTGAGTGTTCGTGGAATTGGTGTAGCTGATAACGTCAGAACATCAACACCACTGAAGGCTTCCTTGAACTTTTCCTTATGAGAAACACCAAAGCGTTGCTCCTCATCAATTACTACAAGTCCAAGGTTCTTGAACTTAATATCCTTTTGAACAAGACGATGCGTACCGATAATTAAATCTATTTCACCACGATTTAGTTGTTTAACAATTTCCTGCTGTTGCTTTGGTGTTCTGAATCTTGATAGTAGCTGAATATTAACAGGGAAGTGCTCAAATCTTTTAATTGCAGTCTGATAATGCTGCCACGCAAGAACAGTAGTAGGAACAAGTATAGCACATTGCTTTGAATCGAGTATACATTTGAAAGCGGCACGAAGAGCAACCTCAGTTTTTCCAAAGCCAACATCACCGCAAAGCAGTCTATCCATAGGAACCGGCTTCATCATATCAGTTTTTATTTCATCAATACTGCGGAGCTGGTCGTCAGTTTCATTATAATCAAAGCGTTCTTCAAAATCTCTCTGCCAGTCATTATCAGGTGAGAATGAAAAGCCCTTACTCTGTTGCCGTTTAGCATAGAGTTTTATAAGTTCTTCAGCAATATCCTTAACAGCAGAACGTACTTTTGTTCGGGTTTTCTGCCACTCTACTGAATTAAGTTTATGCAGTTTTACTCCGCTGTCATCACGAGGGCCAATATATCGTGAAACAAGATCAAGCTGAGTTACAGGAACATACAGAACATCTGATCCAGCGTACTTTATAGTAATATAGTCTTTTGTTATGCCTTGTGTTGCAATTTTTGAAATACCTGCAAATCGTCCTATACCATAAAGGCTGTGAACAACAAGATCACCTTCATTTATATCGGAAATGCTCCTGATTTCTTCACCCTTTTTACGCTTTTTGACCTTTCTTTTTGAAGTCAGGGCTTTCGCCTGAGTAATAAGAGCCTGCTTAATTTCAGGGTATTCATATCCTCCTGAAACACTGCCAGGCATAACGATAACTTTACCGTTTACAAGCTGAGCATTTTCAGAATAAATATCAGCGGGAATGTTATTATTTCTTAAATCGTTTACAATGATAGGAACCGTCTTTTCACTTCCAGCCATTACAATAGTTGAGTAATCTCTCTCGCAGAAAAGTGACAGATCCTCTATAAGTTGCTTTATATCACCACTCCATGGCGAAGTCTGAAGTGGGCTTGCTGAAATAAGCTTTTTAAACCTTAAATCACTTCCACCACGCATGAATGTATCAAGATAAACGCAAGGGAGCTTTTCGGCACGACAAAAAATCTCACCCGATTCAAGACAGAAGCTATTTAATGCTTTGAAAAGAATTCCTTCTTCAAAAAGGATCTTTAAATCTTCATTGAACTGTCCCCAAAATCCTTTAAGCTTTTCAAGGATATTATGATATTCACAAAGGCACACAATACCATCATCAAAATAATCAAAAACTGTAGCGGGCTCTGAGTATGCAAGAGAAATATATTTATCAAGGTTTGAAAGTATAACGCCTGATTTGAGCAAGTCTATATCCTGATTTAAAAAATCTATAATATGATCAGCTTTCTTGCCTTTTATATCAGGGATAAGTGCTGTAATTTTTTCTGCAAAAACCTCTAAGGAAGGGAAGAGAATTTCAAGAGCAGGAGAAATTTCTATTTCTTCAAGGTTTTCAGTGCGCCTTTGACTTTCTATATCAAAATACGAAATGGTGTCAACATCATCACCCCAAAGTTCAATTCTTACCGGTAAAGCTGATTGAACAGGGAATATATCAATAATAGAACCACGAACAGAAAACTGTGATTGTCCTTCAACCTGTGTTGCACGGGCATAACCAGATGCAATTAGTTCAGAAGTAAGGTCTGTAATATTGATATTTGAAGAAAGCGAAATTTTGATGGTTCTTTCTTTTAATACATAAGGCGGAATAGTTTTTGCAGCGATTGCCTCAGCACTTGCGATAAGAATTTTACAGCTTTTATTCTGAATTCTTGATAGTGCTTCAAGACGTTTATGTTCATACTCTCTTGAAATACTGTCTATTCTTGCAAATGAGTAATCCTTTGCAGGATAAACTACGCAAATGCTTTCACCAGCCATTTCATTTATGTCAGCAGAAAGTCTTGTTGCAGTTGCTTCATCTTCTGCAATAACAAGAACAGGCTTATCTTTACTTGCAATCCCAAGTATGAACTGAGCCTTGTGTATACCCGATATTCCAGTAACAGAACAAGGTGTCATTCCATTATTAAGTGCATTTTCAAGCTCTTTGAAATGGCCGTATTGTCTAATAACATTATTAAAAATCTGCAAGTCTTTCACCTCAGGAATTAAAATTGTTCATTGCTTTGTCAATGTCACCACCTACAATAAGTTCAATAGCTTGTACTGCTTTATCAAAAGCTTCATCCATCAAGGGCAGTTCATCTTTTTTGAATGTCGATAAAACCCAATCAGCTAGATCATATTTCGGATGTGGCTTTTTACCAACGCCTATTTTTATACGAGGAAATGCATCCTTCCCAGTTAAATATATAATATTCTTAATTCCATTGTGCCCTCCATCACTGCCTTTTCTTCTTATGCGAAGTTGTGATGGCTCAATTGAAATATCATCATATATGACAAGAATATTTTCAACAGGAATTTTATAAAAATTCATTGCTTCAGCAACAGCCTGCCCGCTGTTATTCATATATGTTGATGGCTTTATAACAAGACATCTCTTGCCTGATATAACTACATCACCACAGAGTGATTTATATTTTAGTCTATCAGCTTTAAAGTTATATTTATTGCAAAGTTTTTCAATTGCCAGATAGCCAGCATTATGACGAGTGTTTTCGTACTCCTTACCTGGGTTACCAAGCCCTACAATAATATATTCAACTTTTCCTGTCGGTACAGGCTTTGAAGAACTTTTCAGCTTTTCAAAAATATTCATTTTACTCTCCTTTTATATAACACATTAACCCCATACTTTCAAAGTATGGGGTATTTATTATTTTATGCTAAAAATTATTTTTTGCATTTTTTGAGTTTTCTTAATGCGAAGTCTTCTTTTATTCTATATTCGCCCCTGTCAATAGCAAGCGCATTATCAGGAACATCCTTTGTAACAGTTGTGCCTGCTGCTGTGTAAGCACCATTACCGACAGATACCGGAGCAATAAGATTGGTATTGCATCCAATGAAAGCATTATTGCCGATGGTACATCTTGATTTTTTAACACCATCGTAGTTTACAGTAACGCAACCACAACCAAAATTTACGTGTGACCCAACATCACTGTCACCGACATAAGTAAGGTGAGCAACAGCAGTATTGTCGCCGATAGTTGAATTCTTGATTTCAACAAAGTCGCCGATTTTAACACCTGAGCATATATGGCTGTTTGGTCTTATGTGAACAAAAGGTCCAATCTTCACATTTTCATCTATTATTGACTCAAATGCTTGAACATAATTGAGTTTTACATTTTCCTTTATATTGCAGTTTTCAATAAGGCAGTTAGGTCCGATTATGCAATTTTCACCTATTCTTGTGTTTCCTTTTAAAATCGTTCCTGGAAGAATTTCTGTTCCAGCGCCAATAATAACATCACGTTCAATAATTATTCCATCCGTGCAGATGAATTCTACTCCATTTTCCATATGTTTTTCAATAATCTTCATTCGTGCAATATCGTTAAGCATTTTAAGTCCCTTTCTGTCATTAGCACCAAGTACTACATCTGAATTTTCTGAAGCAAATGCGTCAGCCCTTAATCCTTTGTTTATTAGTATTGAAACTGTATCTGTGAGATAATATTCGCCCTGCATATTATTCGGCTTTAGCTCGTCAAGTGATTCAAGAAGAGCAGAAGTTCTGAACCAATATGCTCCTGAATTAATTTCGCAGATTTTCTGCTGTTCTTCATCAGCATCCTTCTGTTCAATAATAACCGAAATTCCATTGCCGTTTCTTATTATTCTTCCATAACCAAACGGCTCTTTAACTCGAGAAGTAATTACAGTAACTGCGTTATTATTATTTATATGATATTCAAGAGAATCACGTATTGTCTTTTCATCAATAAAAGGTGCATCACCACATAAGATAAGTGTATTGTCATTGCTGTATCTGTTTAAAAAATCCTTACATTGCATAACAGCGTGCCCTGTGCCGAGTCTGTCTGCCTGTAAAACTGTATCGTGGCGTCCGTTAATAAAGCTTTCAATAACCTGCGCATTAAAGCCTTTAACAACACATATCTTATCGACATCAGATTTCTCGCAAGCTTTTATGACCCATTCAAGCATCGGCTCGCCGAGAACCTTAAACATTGGCTTAGGTAGTTCCGATTTCATTCTTTTGCCTTGCCCTCCGGCAAGAATTATAGCACAATTCTGTGACATAAAAAGACCTCCGTTAATATTGAGATAGTAAATTGTTTATTTTTTCAAGTGTAGGCGGATTTAATGGAATAGGGAAGTTTATACAAGCAGTTGCCGCAGTTGCACTTGCAAATTTAACACAATCATCATCATTCATCTTGTTGAATAAAGCATAAATGCACCCAGCTTTGAAGCTATCACCAGCACCTAAAGTGCTAATAGGCTTGATTTTTAAAGGTTCAAGCAACTTAATTTCTTCATTTTTTCTTCCGTACATTATTAACTTAGAACCACATGTAAAAACAATTAACCCAGATGAATTTTCGGTGTACTTATTAAAAAGCTCAGTTTTGTCTATATCTTTATAATTATTACGGACATATTCATTTGATATTACACTTATACTTGCGTATTTATTCATCTGACTATCATAAGGACAGTCAATAACAACATAAGGCTTGCTGTATTCCTTGCAAATTTCAGCAACCATTGTGGATTGCTCATAAAAGAAAGGGTCAAGTCCAACAACCTCAGCATTAATAATATCACTTTTTTTCGGAATATTCCATCTTTTTTTGGAATCAGAAAAATATTTATTGAACATACCAAAAGGCGTTCTTGTTGTTTTATCAATAATTATGTAATCTTGTAGCCCATCATAATTATTATCAAAAGTAAGTGATGAAATATCTACACTGGTTTTCTTATAAAAATCTTGAATTTTATAAAATGTATTATTGCCCATATGTGTACCATCTATTTTTACAGAACATCCTAACGATGAAAGAACAGTTGCACAAGTACCGGTTTCACCACCAGGCAAAACATATTTTTCGTTTATTTCTCCGTAGGTGTCAGCCTCTGGATAATCATCAGTAAGAAGAAAGCTGTTAGATATAAGAATCATTCCATAAAGATAGATATTCGTCAAGAAAAATCCCCCAATCCGTTTCAAATTATTACCTTAATTATCTCAGCTTTTCTACTATTTTTCAAGTACTTTTTTATATTTGTATAATTAGCTATAAATGGAGGACTTACCAATAAAAATTTGTATATATTTTTTTTTACAAAATATATGGAAATTTATAAATATATCTGTTATAATACTAATATGTCCGCAAACTTATAAGAAATGACAAAATTATCATATCTTATAGAATTAAATAAACAATTCAGGTAATAATTATATTTGCGGAAAACAAAAATTTGGAGGTAGATTTAAAGTGAGCAAAAAATGGGTTTATTTGTTCAGCGAAGGCAATGGCTCAATGAGAGAGCTTCTCGGAGGTAAAGGAGCTAACTTAGCAGAGATGACAAATCTTGGTCTTCCAGTACCACAAGGTTTTACAATTACTACAGAAGCTTGTACTCAGTATTATGAAGATGACAGACAAATTAATGATGAAATCATGGCTGAAATCATGGAAAATATCATTAAGATGGAAGAAATCACAAATAAGAAATTCGGAGATTTGGAAAATCCTCTTCTCGTTTCTGTTCGTTCAGGTGCTAGAGCTTCAATGCCTGGTATGATGGATACAATCCTTAACCTTGGTCTTAATGATACTGTTGTTGAAGTTATGGCTAAGAAGTCAGGTAACCCAAGATGGGCTTATGATTGTTACAGAAGATTCATTCAGATGTACTCAGACGTTGTAATGGAAGTAGGTAAGAAGTACTTTGAAGAACTTATCGACAAGATGAAGGAAGAAAAGGGTATAGTTCAGGATACAGAACTTTCAGCTGATGATTTGAAGAAATTGGCTGAGCAGTTCAAAGCTGAATACAAGGCTAAGATCGGTTCAGAATTCCCAAGCGATCCTAAGGAACAGCTCATGGGAGCAGTTAAGGCTGTATTCCGTTCATGGGATAACCCACGTGCTAACTATTATAGAATGCAGAACGAAATCCCTTACTCATGGGGTACTGCAGTAAACGTACAGGCTATGGCATTTGGTAACTTGGGTGAAACATCTGGTACAGGTGTTGCATTTACACGTGACCCAGCTACTGGCGAAAAGAAGCTTATGGGTGAGTTCTTGATGAACGCACAGGGTGAAGACGTTGTTGCTGGTGTTAGAACACCAAATCCAATTGCTAAGCTCGCTGAAGTTATGCCTGAATGTTATAATGAATTCGTAAAAATTTGTGGTATTCTTGAAGGTCACTATCATGACATGCAGGATATGGAATTCACAATTGAAGACAAGAAGCTTTATATGCTACAGACGAGAAACGGTAAGAGAACAGCAGCTGCTGCTCTTAAGATTGCTTGTGACTTGCTTGATGAGGGTATGAAATCAGAAGAAGAAGCTATTCTAATGATTGATCCAAAACAGCTTGATGCTCTTCTTCACCCACAGTTTGATGCTAAAGCACTTAAGGCTGCTACACCAATCGGAAACGCACTTCCAGCTTCACCAGGTGCTGCTTGCGGTAAGATCGTATTTACAGCTGAAGACGCAGTTAAACTTGGTGAAAAGGGCGAAAAGGTTATTCTTGTTCGTCTTGAAACATCACCTGAAGATATTGAAGGTATGCACTATGCACAGGGTATCCTTACAGTTCGTGGAGGTATGACTTCACATGCTGCTGTTGTTGCTCGTGGTATGGGTACTTGCTGCGTATCAGGTTGTGGCGAAATCAAGATGGATGAAGAAAATAAGAAGTTTACACTTGCTGGCAAGTCATATGTTGAAGGTGATTATATTTCACTTGATGGTACAACAGGTAACATCTATGGTGAAGCTATCCCAACAGTTCCTGCTTCAATCGGTGGCGATTTTGACAGAATCATGCAATTGGCAGATAAGTTCAGAACTCTTCAGGTTAGAACAAATGCTGATACACCAGCAGATGCTAAGCAGGCTGCTAAGTTCGGCGCTCAGGGTATAGGTCTTTGCCGTACAGAGCACATGTTCTTTGATCCTGAAAGAATCGGTGCATTCCGTGAAATGATCTGTTCAGATACAGTTGAAGAAAGAGAAGCTGCACTTGCTAAGATCGAACCAATGCAGCAGGCTGATTTCGAAGCTCTCTATGAGGCTCTTGAAGGTAACCCAGTAACAATCCGTTTCTTGGATCCACCTCTTCATGAGTTTGTTCCAACAGAAGAAGCTGACATTGCTGCACTTGCTAAGACACAGGGCAAGACAGTTGCTGATATTAAAGCTATCATTGATTCACTGCACGAGTTTAACCCAATGATGGGTCACCGTGGATGCCGTCTCACAGTAACATATCCTGAAATTGCAGTAATGCAGACAAAGGCTGTTATCAAGGCTGCTATCAATGTTCAGAAGAATCACCCAGACTGGAAAGTTATTCCTGAAATTATGATTCCACTTGTTGGTGAAGTTAAGGAACTTAAGTTTGTTAAGGATGTTGTAGTAAAAACTGCTAATGAAGTAATAGCTGCTGCAGGTGTTGAGCTTAAATACGAAGTTGGTACAATGATTGAAATCCCAAGAGCTTGCTTGACAGCTGACGAAATTGCTAATGAAGCTGAATTCTTCTGTTTCGGTACAAATGACCTTACACAGATGACATTTGGTTTCTCACGTGACGATGCTGGTAAGTTCCTCACAGCTTACTATATGAGCAAGATTTATGAGAATGATCCATTTGCTCGTATTGACCAGAACGGCGTTGGAAAACTTATGGAAATGTCAGTTAAGCTTGGTAAAGAAGTTCGTCCAAATATGCACTTTGGTATTTGTGGTGAACATGGTGGAGATCCAACATCTGTTGAATTCTGCCACAAAATCGGCTTGAACTACGTTTCATGCTCACCATTCCGTGTTCCGATAGCTCGTCTTGCTGCTGCACAGGCTGCTATCAAGAATAAGTAATTAATATAAATCATAAAGTCCCTGTATTTCGAAAGAGATACAGGGACTTTTGATATATGATATAGTAATATCTTGTAATCATCTATAAATTGTCTGACTTTACAAACGTGTAATGTTATGGCATAATATTGATCTTAATAATCATGTATCGATCTATAAAAATTTAGTTTAAGTTAAATTATGATGTAAATAGAGAAAATTCTTTTCAAAGTTTTTTCGTTAGTTTGTTGTGAAGAGATTATGCATAATAAAACAGCACCGAATAGCTGAGTAGCGATGCTGTTTGTTTTTTATAATTCAATTTAAAATAATGATTTAATTTCATGATTTGCTTCAATTTGGAACATCAAGTCCTATAGATTTCATATATGCCTTATATTCTTTACCTTTTATACTCCAGTTTTTCACATACCACGTCGTGAATTTTTCAAATACATCATTTGAAGTTTGTGATTTTATTATTTTTACTAATGATTCAGTATTTCTTTTCTGACTACCATTTTCATCTTTAACATCCCACCCAGAAGAAAATTTATCTTTTGTTGCTTTTGTTAAAATTCTATTATAGGCATCTTTTCCATATGTATCATATAAAAATGTAATAAACCTTATCCCATATTGATAATTTGTATCTTTATCACCATACATATATTTAAAAGTTTTTTCTCCGCCTTTAACAATACTTTCGTCAAATTGATAAGGATAAAAATATTGTACTGAGTTCCATATTGGGAAACGTGCAGTCCGTCCAGCTTTATCTGCTAAATAAGTTGCAAATCCTTCATCCAAAACGCTTCCAAGAGAAATACCATTTCGAAATTGTATGACATGTGAAAGTTCGTGATATATTGTTTGATATTGTGTATCTTTAAATATGTAATCATTTTGATCAAGTAAAGCAATATTATCGTTTGCCCATTGTATTTCACCATTTTCCAGCTTTGTTATAAGTACATTTATTTTATCCTTATTTTTATTTATATCAGTAAATGAGTCCTTATCAAAATAATTCTCTTGCCAATCAATTAAGTTGTCTTCAGAAGTATAATTTTCGTTAAATGTCAGGCCGGATGTAACCGATAAGTCATTCATAACCTTTTCTGTTATTTTAAGTGTATCTCCTTTTATGGTTACACCTTTCTGAATGAACAGAATAACTTTATCACTCTCTACATAGCAATCACTTGTTGCTGTAAATGTGTCTTCGGGCTTTCCACTGAGTTCAATTTTGGGCGCTTTAGCTGTTATAGATGAACATTCAGATTCAGTTATGCTACTTAATGCTTTTGATGACTTTTCTGAATTACTATTGCTTGTCTTGTTGTTGCAAGCAGTAAGCGCTACTAAGCATACTGCTAAAATAGCTGGAAACATTATTCTTTTCATTTAATACCTCTTTCATTAATTTGGTTTTGAATTAATTATTATATATAGCAACCTTCTCATACTTTAATAACAATACTTTTTGCATTAACATAATAATGGTTTCAGGAGATGTAAAATCGTATTTCTTCTAATATCATAAAAGTAAAATAATTACTTTTATGTTTTTATAATTCTTATATTAAATAATGGTAAATATTATGTTTTTTTCTGTATTATACATTACTATAATACGAAATGCAATACATATTTATATATTTTTTAGATAAAGTTATATTGCTATTTTGGTAGGAAATATAAAAGAGATATTGCTCACACAGAAACAATTGTGTTAGTTGGTTATCTGTTTTTATTTACATCAAAGACAATTTATAGTAAAATATAATATATTAAAAGCTAAAATATTACAATAAAGGTGAGCAATATGAAAAATAAACAGAAAACTGTTCTTATTCCTTCAATGCTGGATTTCCATTTTCCTTTGTTGCAGTATGCTTTCTGCTCGAAAAAATACAATGCAGTAATTCTTGGTGATATGGAAAATATAGTTGAAACAGGACTATTTTATGCTCATAATGATTTATGTTATCCATGTGTTTTAATAATAGGACAGATGATAAATGCCCTAAAGAGCGAAAAGTATGATTTGAAAAACACTATTCTTCTCATACCGCAGGCTGGTGATGCCTGCAGAGGTTCTAATTACATACACATGATAAGAAACGCGCTAAAAAAGGCTGGATACAGTGATATACCTATTATTTCACTTAATTTTAAAGGACTTGAGGGAGAAAATCAGTTTTCTGTTAATCCATTGATGGTTATGAAGGCAGTTGCTGCAATAATGTACAGCGATATTTTAATGATTTTAAAGAATCAGATTAAACCTTATGAAAATAATATTGGCGAAACAAAAAAATATGTTGATAAATGGACTAACATTCTTGAAAATCAGATAAAAAGTGGGAAAAAGCTTTCATATATTTTAATAAAAAGAAATCTCAAAAGAATATCAGAAGAATTTAAAAATATTAAACAAATAGAGAAATGTACAAACAAGATTGGAATAGTTGGGGAACTCTACATTAAATATTGTAAGCTTGGTAATTCAAATCTTGAGAATTATCTTCGAGAGGAAAACTGTGAGTATATGGTTAATGGATTTTCGTGGTATATTCTTTATTATATTGATACTCATCTGACCGAGGAAAGCAAAGCAATGGGTTTGTTGTTTCGTATCGCTCTGAAGTATTTATCGGGTCTTCAGAAAAGTGTTGTAATGAATTTAAGAAATAACGGATTCAGGTGTATTTCTGAGTATAAATCTTTTAAAAATGAAGCCAAAGGAAAAGTTAGTTTCGGCTTAAAAGTAGCTGATGGATGGCTGATAAGTTGTGAAGTAATTAATTTAATTAAAGAAGGTTATAATAAAATATTATGTGTACAGCCTTTTGGTTGTATGCCTAATCATATTTGCGGAAAAGGAATGTATGCAAATCTTCAGCGACAGTTCCCAGATGTAAATATAGTCAGTGTAGATTATGATTCAAGTGGCAGTGAAATTAATATTCATAATAGAATTAAAATGCTAATTGATATTTAAATGATATCAAAATAAGGAACATATGTTTACAATTGTTAACTTATATGTTATAATTATGCTATAATAAATATAAGAAATTTTGGAGGGTTTATATGGATATCAAAGAACAGCTAATAAAAAAAGCATCTGAAATAATTCAAGGTCGTTGTGGCGAAGATAGCTACTGTGCACTGACACTTATGGATAAAGATAATCGACCAATTACTACTACAATCTCACCATCAAAAGCTGAGGGTATTAAGTGGATAACCTTCTGCACTGGATATGGCACACGAACAGAACGTATAGAGTTATGCAAAGATGCTTGTGTTTGCTTTAATTCGACGGATTATCATATTTCATTGAAAGGTGAAATGGAGATTATCACTGATACCGATGTAAAAAAAGAAATGTGGTATGATGGAATGTCACATCACTTCAGCGGTCCGGAAGATCCAGGATATATTGTGCTTAAATTCACAGCAGATAGTTATACATTATTTATTGATTGGCAGACAGTCAGGGGAACGATATAAGGTTTTTATACATATAGCAGTTAAGTTTTACTTGACTGCTATTTATTTAAATTCTGGGTAAGCTAATTTAATAACATTCATAACAGAATTAACATGCTAATTGATATTCAAATTGTATTTATATTGCATTGATTTTATAAGGAAACTATGTATAATTATATTATATAAAAATATGACAGGAGTAAGATATGGTATTTTATAGTTGTAATCGTGAAGAATTATTATCAGGTTTAAATTCTGATAAACAAAATGGATTAACTACAGATGAAGCTAATAAGCGTTTGGCTGAAAATGGTGAGAACAAATTAAAAGCAGCTAAGAAGAAAAGTACAGCTCAAAGATTTTTTGAGCAATTTAAGGATGTAATGATTATTATTCTTATATTCGCTGCATTGATATCCTTTGGCATTGCAATATATGAACAAAATCCTAAGGAATTCTTTGAGCCTTGTCTAATACTTCTTATTGTAATATTGAATGCATTAATGGGTGTTGTTCAGGAAAGTAAAGCTGAAAAAGCACTTGAAGCATTGCAAAGTCTTTCTGCACTAAATGCGCGTGTAATTAGAAATGGTAAGGAAGAAAAAATAGACGCCGCCACATTGGTAACAGGCGATATAATTCTCCTTGAAGCAGGTGACTTTGTTCCTGCTGATGCGAGATTACTAACATCATCTTCACTTAAATCAGAAGAATCTGCTCTGACTGGTGAATCTGTACCATCAGAGAAAAATGCAGATGCCATTGTTGAAGAGCATGCACCTATCGGGGACAGAAGTAATATGATATATTCGGGATGTAGTATAACATACGGAACAGCACGTGCAATAGTCACAGATACTGGTATGAACACTGAAATGGGCAAGATAGCAAAAATGTTAGATAACGAAAAGGAATCACAGACTCCTCTTCAGAAAAAGCTTGCAGACCTTGGAAAATATTTAGGCATTATTGCATTAATTGCGTGTGCTATAGTTTTTGTAATAGGATTGCTTGCAGATATGCGTATTCTTGAAATCTTTATGACTTCGGTTTCACTTGCTGTTTCTGCAATACCAGAAGGTCTGCCTGCTATTGTAACCATTGTTCTTTCAATTGGTGTACAACGACTTGTTAAACAGAACGCAATAATAAGACGTCTTCCTGCTGTTGAAACACTCGGAAGTGCTTCAGTAATATGTTCCGACAAGACAGGAACACTCACACAGAATAAGATGACTCTTTTAAAAGCATATAGCGATAAAACTGGTGAAGTTGAAGACATATCATCTGCAAATTCTGATATAATTAAAGATGTTCTTTTATATGGAACATTATGTTCAAATGGATCAGTTGTTGTTGAAAATGGGAAAGAAACTCACCTTGGTGACCCGACAGAAACTTCTATAGTATTTGCAGCTTATAAGAATGGTATTGTTAAGGATGAGATAAATAAGAAATATACCCGTATTGCTGAACTTCCATTTGATTCAGATAGAAAGCTTATGTCAACGATTAACAACATTGATGGAAAGAACATAGTTATTGTCAAGGGTGCTATTGATATGCTCCTCACAAGATGTAATAAGGGCAATCTTGAAAAGGCAAAAGTTATTGCTGAGAATATGAGTAAGGACGCTCTCAGAGTTATTGCAGTAGCTTTCAGAGAAATTGATAAAGTACCTGACAACCTCACTAGTGAAGAAATTGAAAACGATCTTGAATTTATGGGGCTAGTGGGTATGATTGACCCACCTCGTGAGGAAGTTAAGGACGCTGTAAAGATCTGCAGACAGGCTGGTATAAAACCTGTTATGATAACAGGCGATCATATTGTTACAGCCTCAGCAATTGCAAAGCAGATTGGCATTCTTGAAGAGGGTGACAAGGCAATTACAGGCTCACAGCTTCAGGATATGTCAGATGATCAACTTGATGAAAATGTAAGAAATATATCTGTTTATGCTCGTGTATCGCCAGAAGATAAAATTCGCATAGTCAAAGCATGGCAGAAGCAGGGTGAGGTTGTTTCAATGACTGGTGATGGTGTAAATGACGCTCCAGCACTTAAAGCTGCTGATATTGGCTGTGCTATGGGCATTACAGGCACTGATGTTGCTAAGGGTGCTGCTGATATGACACTTACTGATGATAACTTTGCTACAATCGTTAAAGCTGTTGAAGAGGGAAGAGGAATATTTGATAATATTAAGAAAGTTGTCGGATTCCTCCTCGGAACAAATGTTGGAGAAATTTTCACAGTATTAACAGCAATGCTTTTGTGGAACCTGTCACCATTGTTATCAATGCAACTGTTATGGATAAATCTTGTTACTGATAGTCTTCCAGCTATAGCTCTTGGCATGGAAGCAGTTGAAAAAGACGTAATGTTTAGAAAACCAAAGGCAAAAACGGAAAGCATTTTTGCTCATGGTCTTGGAGTGAGAATACTTCTTCAGGGTATTATGTTCGCTGGTTTGACACTTGTAGCATTTAATATTGGGAAACAGACAGGGTTAGTTGAAGCAAGAACAATGGCATTTATGGTATTAGCGCTCACACAGGTTGTTCATGCATTTAATATGAGATCTGAAAAGTCATTATTCAAGATTGGTCCATTCTCAAACATGAAGCTTAATGGTGCGGCTTTAATATCATTGATTTTGGTTGCGTTTGTATCGTTAATTCCACCAGTATCAAAAGTATTCGGTCTTACAATGCTCGAACCATTACAGTATCTTATAGTTTTAGGATTAGTTCTTGTTCCTGTTGTTGTACTTGAAATTTCAAAAGCTTTCGGTCTGATTAGGCATCAGTCAAAATAAAAATAAGCGCTGTATCAAAATCAGATACAGCGCTTTTACTTTCTAAAGTAAAATAATATTCATTGCTTTTTAAATAGTTTCAAGATATAATAAAAAGGAACTGTATTAACAGTTCCTTTTTAAAAACATTGGTGCGGCAAATGGGACTTGAACCCATACGTCATAGACACACGCCCCTCAAACGTGCCTGTCTGCCGATTCCAGCACTGCCGCATAACGCTTAATTATTATAACATCGCTATACTGTCTTGTCAATACTTTTTTAACTAAAGGAGATATTAACTTTTTATGACTAAGAAAGAAAAAGCAGAATTAATAACAGCTAAACTTATAGAGACTTATCCTGAAGCAGTTTGTTCACTGGATTTTAATCGCGATTATGAACTTCTTATTGCAGGAAGATTATCTGCTCAATGTACTGATAAAAGAGTGAATATCGTGACAAAAGAGCTTTTTGAAAAATATTCAACACTTGAGGCTTTCGCTAATGCTGATATAAATGACCTTGAAAGAATTATTATGCCTTGTGGCTTGTATAAGACAAAAGCAAAAAGCATTAAGGAAATGTGCCAGCAGCTTATTGTTAATTTTAATTCAAAGTTACCCAACACAATTGAAGAACTTACTACACTTTCAGGCATAGGAAGAAAAACAGCAAATTTGATTATTGGAGATATATTTAATAAACCTGCTATTGTTACAGATACACATTGTATAAGAATCTGCAACAGGCTTGGACTTACTAATAATTCTGAACCAGCAAAGGTTGAGGCTAATTTAAAAAAGATTATACCACCTGAATCATCATCAAGGTTCTGTCATTGTATAGTTTTTCATGGAAGAGAAATTTGTAAGGCACGGGGAGAAAAATGCGAAGAATGTAGTTTGAAAGAGCTTTGTAATCATGCAAAAAAAAGGAGTGCTGAATAGCACTCCTTTTATGTTAATACTAATCGATATACTTAACAGAAGCAATAATTGAATCTGCCTGAGCTTTAGCACTTTCTTTGTAAGTAACAACAAAAACTACAGGGACTTTACCGTCAAGTATGTAGCCTTTTGAAATCATACCTTCTTCATTCTCAGTATAGTATAGTGCATCTTTTCCGCCAACTTTAACTTTTTCAAACTTAACGCCATCTTCAACCTGCATGGTCTCACTAAAAGCTGTTGGATTATTCATAATCTCACTGAATTTAACTTCCTTACCATCTGTAAGTTCTTTTGTCATAGCCATAAAGATAGCACCACAATCTACATCTTCAGCAGTAGGATCTTTTGCAAGAACAGTCATCATCATTATTTCTGATGAAGTCCAGCCTGAAGGAACTTTAATAGAAATTCCGCCTGTTGCGAATTTGTATGTTCCATTTTCTATTTTGCCACCTGAAACAAGCGATGGATCTGTAGTTGTTGTTGGTTCCTTCGTCTCATCTGGCACCTTCGTCTCATCAGGCTTTGAAGTTTCAGCCGCACTGCTTTCTGATGTTGAAGCTTTCTTTTCTTTCTTGCTATCTTTTTCTTTATCACAAGCACAAAGAGAAACAGCAAATACCACACATAGTAATAGAGCTAATATTTTTTTCATATAACCTCTCCTTTTTTAAGATATTAATAATATTATAATATTTCCTATAATTTTGCAATATTTTCATAAAAATTATTATATTGTTTGTTAATATAATACAGTTTTAAGTGTTAAATATTTTTTATACATATAACATTTAACATATATTACAGCTTATATATTAAATTGACTAATGAATTGACATTGAATTAAATATTAGATATAATATAAGATGTTTAAAAATAACACTAATTGATTAAGGTGGAATGTAAATGGGACTTCTCGATAAAATTTTTGGTAATTACAGTAAGAAAGAACTTGCAAGAATTGAGCCAATTAAGGATGCTGTAATCGACCTTGAAGAAAAATATAAATCAATGTCTGAACAAGAATTGAAATCGCAGACAGGTATTTTAAAAGAAAGACTTGCAAATGGTGAGACACTCGATGGTATTCTCCCAGATGCATTTGCAACTTGCCGTGAGGCAGCAGACAGGGTATTAGGAAAGCGTCCATATCCTGTACAGATAATCGGTGCTATTGTTCTTCATCAGGGCCGTATCGCTGAAATGAAGACAGGTGAAGGTAAAACTCTTGTTGCTTGTCTTGCTTCATATCTTAATGCACTTACTGGAAACGGTGTTCATGTTGTTACTGTTAATGACTATCTTGCTAAATTTCAGTCAGAAGAAATGGGTAAGGTTTATAGATATCTTGGATTAACAATCGGCGTTGTACTGCATGGACTTGACAATGATGAGCGTCGTGAAGCTTATAACAGCGATATTACTTACGCAACAAACAATGAACTTGGATTTGATTACCTACGTGATAATATGGTTATCTATAAAGCAGACAAGGTTCAGAGAGACCATGCTTTTGCGATTGTTGACGAAGTTGACTCCATCCTAATCGATGAAGCAAGAACTCCATTGATTATTTCCGGACGTGGTGATAAATCAACTGAGCTTTATACAATTGCTGATAAATTTGCAAAAACTCTGAAAATGACAAAGGTTGTTGAACTCGATGATAAGCAAGATAATGACCTCTTGGAAGGCGACTTCATTGTTGATGAAAAGGCTAAAACTGCTACATTAACAAAATCAGGTGTTGCTAAAGCTGAAAAGTTCTTTAACCTCGAAAATCTTATGGATGCTCAGAATATGACAATCCTTCATCATATCAATCAGGCAATTAAAGCCCATGGTATTATGACATCTGATGTTGATTATGTAGTAAAAGATGGGGAAGTAATCATAGTTGATGAGTTTACCGGTCGACTTATGCTTGGTCGTCGTTTTAATGATGGCTTACATCAGGCTATTGAAGCAAAAGAAGGTGTAAAGGTTGCACACGAATCAAAGACTATTGCAACAATAACATTCCAAAATTACTTCAGACTTTATAACAAGCTTTCTGGTATGACTGGTACTGCCTTGACAGAAGAAGAAGAGTTTAGAGAAATCTATAAGCTTGATGTTATTGAAATTCCTACTAACAAACCACTTATAAGAATAGATCATCACGATGTAATATATAAGACAGAAAAAGGCAAGTTCAACGCTGTTATTGATCAGATAATTGAATGTCACGCAAAGGGACAGCCTGTCCTTGTTGGTACTATTTCTATTGAGAAATCAGAAATATTGAGCCAGATGCTTAAACAGAAGGGTGTTAAGCACGAAGTACTTAATGCTAAATACCACGAAAAAGAAGCTGAAATTGTTGCACAGGCTGGTAAATATGGTGCTGTTACAATAGCAACAAACATGGCTGGTCGTGGTACTGATATTATGCTCGGCGGTAATGCTGAATATCTAGCAAAGGCACAGATGAGAAAATTAAATATTCCTGAAGAAATTATAGTTGAAGCAACTGGCTTTGCCGAAACTGATAATCAGGAAATTCTTGATGCTAGAACCAAATATATGGACCTCTATTCACAGTACAGTAAGGAAGTTGCTGAAAAAGCTATTGCTGTTAAAGAAGCTGGCGGATTATTTATTCTTGGAACAGAGCGTCACGAATCAAGACGTATTGATAATCAGCTTCGTGGACGTGCAGGACGTCAGGGTGATGAAGGCGAAAGCCGCTTCTATCTTTCACTTGAAGATGATCTTATGCGTTTGTTCGGTGGCGACAGAATTACTGGTATGATGGAAAGACTTAATGTTGATGAGAATACGCCAATTGAGAGTAAGCTTCTAACAAATGTAATCGAAAGCTCACAAAAGAAGGTTGAAGGCAGAAACTTTAATATAAGAAAGAACGTGCTTAATTACGACGATGTAATGAATGCACAGCGTGAGATTATTTATAATCAGCGTGCGAAAGTACTTAATGGTGAAGATATCAGTGAATACATCACAAAGATGATTAAGGATTACGTTGAGAATACTGTAAATCAATATCTCGTTGATGATGATGATCACGATAACTGGAATATGGCTGGTCTTCGTGAACAGCTTGATGGCTTTATTATAACTAAGGATGATTTGAAGTACACTTCAAAAGAACTTGCTGAAATTGAACGCACTGATATAATTGAAAAGCTTACAGAAAAAGCTATTAATGTTTATAAGAAGCGTGAAGAAGAATTAACTGCACCTGTTATCAGAGAAATTGAACGAGTTGTTCTTCTAAAGGTTGTTGATACAAAGTGGATGGCTCATATTGATGATATGGACGAACTCAAGAGAGGTATCGGACTTCGTGCTTACGGACAGAAGAACCCTGTTGTTGAATATCGTATCGAAGGTTTTGATATGTTTGATGCTATGATTGATTCAATATGTGAGGATACAATCCGTATGCTCTTTACAATTCAGGTAAGAGTAAATGAAGAACCAAAGCGTGAGCAGGTATTGAAAGCAGAGCAGACACAGGGGAGTGACGGATCATTAGCAAATGCACCACGTACTGTGAAGAAAAAGCCAGGTAGAAATGATCCATGTCCATGCGGAAGCGGTAAAAAATATAAAAAATGCTGCGGTATGAATGAATAGGATCTTATACATTAATTACAGAAGGGAGCCTACTAATGGCAGACATTAAAGCTTTTAAGGGACTTCGTTATACAGAGAAGGCAGGTAAAATAACTCAACTCGTTTGCCCTCCATATGATATCATTAGTGATGAACAGAGAATGGAGTATTTAAAAACAAATGAGAATAACATCATAAGACTTGAACTTCCAAAGGGTAAAAATGCCTATAAAACAGCTGGTGAAACTTTAAATAACTGGCTTGGTAATGACATTCTTGCTAAGGATGATAATGCTGGTATATATGTTTATGAAATGGAGTTCTTAATAAAGAAATCTGCAACAAAGAAAGTTAAGGGGTTTATATCTCTTGTTAAGCTTGAAGAGTTTTCAAAGGGCATTATACTACCTCATGAGGAAACTTTAAGTAAAGCTAAGACAGACAGATTCAATCTCATGAGCGAAACCTTCTGCAATTTTTCACAGATTTATTCATTGTATATGGATGAGGATAATTCAACATTCTCATTAATTGAAAAGGCATCAAATCGTCCAGCTGATATTGAAGTAACTGATGATGACGGTGTAATCCACCGTTTGTGGTGCATTTTTGATGAAGAGATCTTTGCAAATGTTTCTGCAAAATTCAATGATAAGAAATTATATATTGCTGATGGTCATCATAGATATGAAACAGCATTAAATTTCCATAAGCATCTTTGTGAACAGGGAATTTCTGATGAAAACAGTGAATCTGGTTATGTATGTATGATGCTTGTTAATATGGAAAATGACGGACTTGTTGTTTTCCCTACACACAGAATTGTCCGTGATTTAACAGATTTTAAGACTGAACAGGTTATAGAGAAATGCAAGGAATATTTTGATATTACCTTACAGGATGATATAAGTACAGCGGAAGAAAAGCTTTTGGTACTATATAATGAAGGTAAAAAGGCGTTTGCATTATACACAGGTGGCAAGAAATATTATTTGCTTGTTTTAAAAGACACAGAAGTAATGAAAAAGCTTTTGCCAAATATGTCAGATGCTTATTGTCAGCTTGATGTAAGTATTCTTCATTCACTTGTTCTTGAAAGATTGTTTGGAATTGACAAAGAGAATATGGCAAATCAGAAAAATCTTACATACACAAAGATTTTAGATGAAGCAATAAAAGCTGTTGACGATAAAAAAGCAAACTGTGCGTTTATTCTAAACCCTACGAGAGTATCTGAAATAAGGGATGTTGCTCTTGCTGGTGAAAAAATGCCACAGAAATCAACTTATTTCTATCCAAAGCTTATTACTGGACTCGTAATGAATAAATTTATAGATTAGCGGGGTGTTAAATATGGCACTAGTAAATATGATGGAACTTGTTGTAAAGCAGCATCTTGATGAAATTCTTGAAACAACAAATTGTTGTAAGTGTGAAACCTGTTATCTTGATATGCTTGCAATTGCTCTTAATTATTGCAAACCTCGGTATGTAAATACGCTTCAGGGAGAATTGATGGTAAAAATTGATTCAACAGATCGTCAGAAATCAATTGATCTTGATATTGCTATATTAAAAGCTATTGAGATTGTTAAGCAGCATCCGCATCATGAATAATCTTTAAGTCCTCTTCATTGAGGACTTTGTGTTTTATTGAAATCAAAATAATAAGATTAAAATAATCAAGTCCGAGGTATTTTTATGGGAATTTCTTTAATAGTTTTATCACAAGTAATTATTATGTTTCTGCTTATTGGTGTAGGATTTTTTTGTTATAAAATTAAAATGATAAACGAACAATCCGCATCACAGCTTTCTAATATTCTTCTATTAATTGTCACACCAGCTTTGATTATCAAAGCCTTTCAAATTGAATTTAAAGAAGAATTATTAAAAGGTTTACTAATATCGCTATCTTTAGCAATCTTAAGCATTTTCATCGGAATTATAATTTCTATAATTACAATAAGAAAAAAGGTAGATAATAACGACTATAAAGCTGAAAGAATGGCCTGCGTTTATAGCAACTCCGGTTTTATGGGTATCCCTCTTATTCAGGCTGTTCTGCCAGGTAACGGAGTTTTCTTTGCAAGCATTTATATAGCTATTTTCAATGTTTTTGTATGGACTCATGGAGTTACTGTGATGAAAGGAACTTTTACAAAAAAAGATATTAAAAAAGTTGTTTTATCTGCACCTATAATTAGCGTAATTATCGGCGTCCTTTTTTTTGTAATGCAGATAAAACTACCTGATGTAATTGGTTCAACAATCGGATATATTGCAGATTTAAATACTCCACTCGCAATGATAATAACAGGAATTTACATAGCAAAATCAAATCTACTCACAGCTTTCACTGATAAAAAAATATATAAAATAGTTATTATAAGATTGCTGTTAATACCTTTAATTATGGTTTCTTTATTTATGCTCTTTAATATTTCCGAAGAATTTAAGACGATAATGATTGCAAATCTTATTGCGACTGCCTGCCCTACTGCAGCAGTGACATTACTTTTTGCAACAAAGTTTAAATCAAATCCAGAGTATGCTTCTAAAATAATTGCAGTAACAACACTATTCTCAGTAATAACAATACCTCTGATTATGCTAATTATGGATAAGACTGCTGGTAAGTTTGCAATAATATAATTTTTTTATAATTGTCTTTATCTTTTTATAATATTACTTGTTATCTTATTTTTTTATCATTAAAACAAGTACTTGATAAATACTATGAAAATACGTAGTTGTCGCACATTCATTTTTTCTGCATAAAATACTATAGTCAGAAGAAATAATGTCTGTGACATGTTGACTGGAAGTGGCACGTATGTGTCCACAGGGGAGCTTTCAGTCTGTCTTGCATATTTTCTTTTGTATATATAAATGAGGTTAAGGGCATTGTCCTTAACCTCTTTGTTTTGATAACTAAAAATAAATCGAATTATGTCGCAATCTATTGACGATTTATAAAAATAATACTATAATTATATGGTATGTAAATCAACTATTTATTATTTTAATGGAGGATTAATGAAAACTTTCGTTTCAGCTTCAATATTAAGTGCAGATTTTTCAATTCTTGCTCAAGAACTTAAGAAAGCAGAAATATCGGGCGTTGATATGATTCACTTTGATGTTATGGATGGTCATTTTGTCCCAAATATTAGTTTTGGTATTCCTGTATTGAATAGTATTAAGAAATGTACAGAACTTACTTTTGATGTGCATCTTATGATAACAGACCCTATTGATTATGTTGAGCAATTTGCAAAGGCGGGAGCTGACATTATTTCCTTCCATGCAGAATCTTCAAGTGATATAGAAAAGACTATTGATAAAATTCGTTCATTTGGCTTGAAAGCCGGTCTTTCAATAAAACCGGGGACACCTAGCGAAGCAATTTATAAGTATATTGATAAGCTTGATATGGTTCTTGTTATGACTGTGGAACCTGGCTTTGGGGGACAAGGTTTTATTGAAAGTACATTAAATAAAATATATAAAATCAAGAAATATATTGATGATAATAATTATCCTGTTGATATACAGGTTGATGGCGGTATAAATGACAAAACTGCTCAGCTTGTTAAAAAAGCCGGAGCAAGCAATCTTGTTTCCGGATCATACCTGTTCAATTCAAATGATATGGCGAAATCCGTCAATGCTTTGAAGAATTAATTTGGATACTTTCTGCTTATTTCCTCAATAGCATTTATCGGGAAAATACAGGTATAATGTTCTCTGATTGCACTTGCTTCAATTTCACCATTCCCAGAAATCTGACAGAATTCTCCAAGAATGGTTTTGAGTTTTTTATCAGCCTTTTTAAATATCTGTAGAATAAGTTGATATGTTCCATCGCTGTAATAAAGCTCACTGTTATGTAATATATGATTAAACATCTCATATATTTTTGTTGTAACTGCCAGCAAAACTTCAGGCGATTCTATTTTACATATTAGAGTGTTGTATAAACTGCTTTTTTCGGGTGTGACTTTGACATTGCTGTTTAGTATTGAAAGATATAACAAGCATCCACCATCATCTTTTGGAAATGCTTCTACAAATAATCTTTCAGAGGATAGATCAATGTTTTTTTCATCTTTTATATTATCAATTAGATCTATGAGCAGTCTTTTCGTTTCAGGATTTGAACGATCTAATTTATCAAAGCTAATGTCATAAAGTGACATATCATTTTCGTTTAATATAATTTTTATTGTGTTGGAACTGATTATTTCTATAACCATTGAAATCACTCCGTTTCAAAATCATGTTGGAAGGATAGTGAAATATGTTAAATAATAATACAGTTAAAACTGAATTATCATATTTTGTGGATGCACTTTTTTGTTTGCTTGCTCTTGTGGTAATGTCAGTATTTTATTATGGTTATCGGGTACTGATCGTTACTTCACTTTCAGTAGTTGTTTGTTATGCAACTGATTTTTTATGTTCGTATCTTAGAAATAAGAAATATGTCTTTAATGACTATACATCAATTACTGGAGGATTTATCTTAGCCCTGCTTATGCCCGCTTCAATACCGTATGGAGTCATTATAATTGCAGCTGTAATAGTTACTGTTATTGGAAAGCAAGCTTTTGGCGGAAATGACAATCTCATTTTTAATCCTGTTGCAGTGGGGTATGCTTTAGTTACATTATGCTGGAGCAAGGTAATTTTAATGTTTCCTGAGCCAACTCCTCTGGGTCAGCTAAGTCTTGCATCACAGATATCCGAAACTCAGTCTCATTCTTTAACATATTTTTTAAACATGGGTAATATTCCATTTTTTTATCGATTGGATATCCTACTTGGTAGGTTTGAAGGCCCAATGGGCACCTCGCACATAATAATTTTATTTGTTTGCTTATTCTGTTTTGTATTGAGGAAATCAGCATCAATATTTACTGTTTTGTCATCATTGATAACATTAGTTGTAGGTGCTGGATTATTTCCTTTGGCTTATAATATATCTTTGAAAGCTGCTATAATTTTTGAAATTATCAGCTGCTCCACAATTTATGTCTTGTTATTCCTTTTATGTGATTATAGAATTACTCCAAAAACGCGTACTGGTCAAAGCCTTTATGGGATGCTGTTTGCTGTACTAACATTGTTTCTCCGAAGGTATATTGGTCTTGAGATAGCAGCAATTTTTGCAGTGTTGTTCTCAAATGTACTTGTTAGCACAATGGATGATTTAGGAATACAATTAATAAAACTTTTAAAATCAATAAAAAGATTAATTCCACAAATAGGCAGATTATTATTGTTTATTGTTATATCCGTAGTAAAATTAATTAAAAAACTTTATTTAAAATTAATAAAGAAAACAACTAAAACAAGTATTGTTGATAAAAATTATGCTGATATAAAAACCAATGAGGAAACTAATGAATATGTTTCAGAACTAACTTCAGAAGAATCTCATATTGATGTATTAGCTGTTGAAAATGCTAAGCCAAAGATAAACTCGAGAAAGCCTAAACCTAAACAGACCATTATATTAGAGATTACTGATAAAACAAAAAATAATGTTAATTCTCTAGATATTAATGAAGATGATGTTAAGAAGATAACGGTTGAAAAAACAATAATTATGAATTCAGAGACCTCTCGAGAAAAATCAGTTGAATCAAGACATAATAAGAAACAAAATAACAACAAAAAACGCACACCGAAAACATCAGATACTGAAGAATCTATTGAAAAGATTACTGAAATTCCAGCGGTTGAACAAATAACTTTAGATGATAAATCAGGTGATGAAACTAGAGAAGATACTAAGACTGAAAAAGTTATCGAAACAATTCTTGAGCAGACTTCTTTAATTGCTGAAGAAAAACCAGCTGTTCTTCAATCAAAGAAGCGTAACTATAAAAAGAGAACTTCACAGAAGGTAAAACGAGAAGAAAATAATAACGAGCAGACAACATTCGACGAAGTGAAAATTGAAAAAAGTGAAGAGAAAAACTATATAGAATTAAAAGATGATATTAGAACATCTAAGAAAAAGTCCCTAAAAACAACTAATAACGAAAAAAAAGCTTTTAACACCAATGATACAAAAGTAAGTACATTGAAAGAAAAAGCGGATAGTAAAAACATAACTTCGACAAAAAATACATCTTCTTCAAAATCAAATTCCAAAACCCACGCTGGCTCAGAAAAGGGGGAAAAGTAATTGTTAAAAGACACAAATGGAGGAAATAGCGTTAAATCTTCATTACTCGATGGTATATATAAAAAAAATACTATATTGGTTAGTGGACTTGTAATTGCTCCAGCAGTTTTTGTTGCAAATACTGTATATAAAAGTTTGGCTTTAATTTTCACTTTTTCAATAATAACTTTTCTGACCGTTATCATTTCATCATTCATTTCTAGAAACATCGTTTACACTATCCGCATTATATTATATACTTTAATTGCAGCATTGGTGTATGTACCTATAGCAAGCATATCAATGCAAGTTTTCCCTGAATACGTTATTAGTGAAATGGGAATAATGCTTCCTTTACTTATTACAAATTCTTTAATTATGACAAAAACTGAACTTAGATTTTTTAGACAAAAGAAAAATAAGATGATTTTTGATGTTTTGTCATACATTGTGGGATTCGATATAGTAGTTTTTATTTTAGGTTTTCTAAGAGAAGTACTTGGAACAGGTTCAATATCTAATAAAATTCTTGGAGTTCCACTTACTTTCCCAGTACTTGTTTATCCTTTTGGTGGCTTTTTACTTATTGGATTATGCGCTGCACTGTTTAGAAAAGTTCAGTCGTACTTTTCAGAATAGAGGTATATAAATGGAATTTTTTATGAAAATATTTCTTGTTGCTTTAACAGCAATAGTTTTTGAGAATACTATTTTTACGCGTGCAATCGGAACAAGCACTATGCTAATTGCGGCAAAAAATAAGAAGGAATTAATTCCTTTCGGTTTGTCAATAACATATATATGTACTGCTTCAAGTGTATTGACTTATTTTGCTGATAAGTACCTTCTTTCAAGTGAAGCAAGCGTACTTTATATGCCACTAGTATACGTATCAATTATTGGTATTGTTTACGTTATAACTTTACTTTCAATGTGGAAATGGGCATATAATCTTTTTATTAGAATAAAAAAATTTGTTCACTTATCAGCATTTAACTGTGCTGTTCTCGGAACACTATTCTTAAACAGATATGAAAGCGACAGCTTTCTTGGATATATCATTTTCGGGTTGGGGACAGGAATTGGCTTCTTTTTTGCCTCTTATCTAGTTTCAGTTTCATATGATAAACTTAATTCTCCGAAAGTCCCGCAAGCTTTTAGGGGATTTCCTATTACAATGATTTATATAGGCATAATTTCAATGGCGTTTTTTGTACTAACTGGTACAATGCCTAAGATTTAGAGCTGAAGGAGGATATAATGAAAAAAAAATACCGAGGCAGAAAAGTCAAGCATACTAAACGTTTATATGCTCGTAGAAAATCTCTTCCTAAAAAAATTCTATCTATTGTTATAGTTATTGTTATTATAGGTGGTCTTGGATTTGTGGGATATAGTATTGCACCACCATTGATTAAATTTTTCAAGGGATTAGGAAAAGATAATGACGATTCCTCAAGTAAAGTCTGGACACCGCCACAGGTATCATCTTCTCAGTCTGATAGTTCAAAAAATGACAGTTCAGAGCCTGACAAGCAATCTCAAGATACAAAGACATTGACTATCACAAAAGAATCATTGTTAAATGAACTAGCTTTAAAGGATGCAATTACTAAAGCTAAAAACAGCGGATATCTTGAAGTTACTGTACCGCTTAAAATTCAGGGCGGAGAGTTATATTTTAAGACAGATAATTCAACAGCAGTTAAGGCAAAAGCAGTAAAAGGAACGCTTACTGCTTCTCAAATTGTTTCAATAATTAAAGAAAGTGGTTTGAACCCGGTTGCTCAGCTTAGTATATTGAATGATAATCTCGCTCCAAGGGCTGATTACTTGATAGGATATAAATTTGAAAATCAGGAAACTATGTGGCTTGACAACAGTCCTGACAGGGGTGGTAAGCCTTGGATGTCCCCGTTCTCACAGCAGGCAAAGACATATATTACACAGCTTATTGATGAGCTAGGAACTGCTGGTTTTACAAAGTTTATCACGACAGATTATGTATTCCCGAACTTTCTCCCAGGTGACCTTAACTATATTGGTACAATCGTAAAAGATCCAAACCGCAAAAATGCATTGATATCATTTGCTCAGCTAGTAAAAACTGATGTAGATAAGTATAAAGGACAGACTATAATTAAGATGTCTGCTGTTGATTCAATTTCAGGAAAAAGTGAAGTGTTCGTTCCAGCTAATCTTAAAGGACTTGTTATTTCTACACAGATTGATGTTGCGACACTACCGCCTAAAGTAACATTAAAAGATAATAGCGTTATTAATTTATCCACATTAAATGTTTATGACAGGGTGAAAACAATTACAACAAAAATCTCAGAGATTTGTGGTGACGAAATAATTATTCCTGTTTTAAATACAGCTGGTCTTTCTCAGCCAGATATTGATAGTGCAACAAAAGCATTGATTGACCTTGGATATAAGAATTTTATAGTTGCATAATAAAAAAGCAGGAGGCTTATGCCTTCTGCTTTTTATTTTTTCGCAGTGATATAAAAAAATCACTTAGTATCTCAGAACATTCATCCTTCAGAATTCCTACAGTAATTTCAGGTATATGGTTATACGGTAAGTCAAACAGGTTTACAACAGAACCACAGGAGCCAGATTTTGTATCAGAAGCACCATATATAACTCGTTCAAGCCTTGAATTAATAATAGCACCTGTACACATTGGGCAAGGCTCAAGAGTAACATATATTTCGCAGTCGATAAGTCGCCAGCCACCAAGAGCCTTACTAGCCTCATTAATTGCAATTATTTCAGCATGTGCAAGAGGGGATTTATCACACTCACGCCTGTTATAGCCTTTACCTACAATTTTTCCTGTTGATTTTTTAACAATAACAGCCCCAATAGGTACTTCACCGATTTCTGCAGCTTTTTTAGCAAGCTCAAGAGCTTTTCTCATATAAAATATTTCATTTTCCATAAATATACCTACAAAAAAGGAACGATTAATCGTTCCTTTAAATTTCATTTCTGTTTTCAAGTGCTTTAAATAATGTCACTTCGTCAGCATACTCAAGAATCCCGCCAATAGGCAATCCAAAAGCAAGACGTGTAACTTTTATACCAAGTGGCTTTAATAACCTTGATATATACATAGCAGTAGCTTCACCCTCAACTGTTGGATTCGTTGCCATAATTACCTCTGAAACATCAGAGTCATTAATTCTTTTGAGAAGTTCCTTAATTCTTAGTCTATCAGGTGTAACTCCATCAATAGGGGATATAAGACCGTGTAATACGTGATAAAGCCCTTTGTATTCATTGGTACGTTCAAAAGCTGATACATCCTTTGGTCCTTCAACAACACAAATGGATGAACTATCCCGTCTTACATCATTACATATAGGGCATATTTCAGCATCGGTAAGGTTCTGGCATATTTTACAGCTGTGAATTGTCTTATGTGCCTTTAAAATAGCATCAGCAAAACTTTTTGCGTCAGCTTCACTCATTGACATTACATAATAAGCAAGCCTCTGAGCAGTCTTCATCCCTATACCTGGAAGCTTTGCAAACTGTTCTGAAAGAATAATTAAAGGCAATGGATTACTTTCTGCCATTAGAATAATCCAGGGAGTGATACTCCGCCTGTAACTTTTGACATCTCTTGTTCTGATATATCTTCAAGATTCTTTACAGCCTGATTAAAAGCACTCATAATAAGATCCTGTAGCATTTCAACATCATCAGGATCAACTACTTCAGGTTTTATTGTCAAAGACTTGACAATTCTTTGACCAGTGATAGTAATATCAACAGCTCCACCACCTACCGAGGCAGAGAATTCTCTTTTTTCAAGATCTTCCTGTAATGCAGTAATATCATCCTGCATCTTCTGAGCCTGCTTGAGCATAGCATTCATATTCTGTGGACCTCCGCCCATACCCTGTGGCAATCTTGCTTTCATAGTTAAATCTCCTCTTGATAATATAAATTTAATTTATTTCGACTTGTATGTTGGCTTCTTTAGCTTTGGATATCAATTTATCAACTGCATTATTCTCATCTGATTTTGCATTAGCAGAGCATTTTGCTCTTATGACAAATGGCTTTCCAAGATGTGCTTTTACAACCTCACCAAGTGAATTAGCATTTTCCTTGTTTTTAAATAGTTTTAAGAAAAAATCATTTTGCACGATTAAAAGTAGCAAATTATCATAAACAAATGCCTGTGAGCCTTTTAATGAACCAGAAACAGCAGGGTTGACTTTATTGAAATCTTCAAGAATTTCAGGCCAACAGTCAAGCGGCTTTAACATTTCTGGTTTGATTTTTGACATATCAACAGAAGGTTCCGCTGGCTGCTGTGGTTTTTCTGAGGTGGGTGGTGTTTTTTGAGGAACAGGTCTGATTTCTGGTGCAAAATTATTATTCCTTACAGTCTGTTCAAGAGAATTGAGCCTATTTAATAACTCACTATTATCCGCCTGTGTAACAATCTGCGTATTATTTGTTGGCTGCGTACAAAGCTTTATTATACACATTTCAAGTTCAATTCTCTTTGATAGTGAACGCGTAAGTCGCTCATTGCATTCCTGCAAAATACTAAGTTGATTTAAGATATCTTCAAGCTTAATCTGATTTGAAAATTGAGAAAGCTTTTCAATTTCATCGGGAAGACAGGCAAGAAGGTTTTTCTGTTCAGGAACAGTCTTAATAAGCATAAGGTTTCGCATTTGTGATAAAAGCTCTTCACAAAGCCTTTGCATATCCTTTGACATTGAATATAGCTTATCTATAATTGTTAGTGCACTTGAAGCGTTATGATTAATAATAGCATCAAGCAGATCAAAGAGATAATCTCTCCCTGCAATTCCTGCAGCAGAGCTTACAATATCTATTGTAATGTTATTTGAAAAAGCTATACATTGATCAAGCAATGACAAAGCATCTCTCATTCCACCGTCGGAAACTCTTGCAATTAAATGAGCGGCATCTTTATCAAGATTTAATTCTTCTTGTCTGGCGATATATAGGAGCCTGTCCACAATATCTTCAGTAAGAATTCTTCTAAAGTCATATCTTTGACAACGGGAAAGAATAGTAGCAGGAACCTTATGAACTTCAGTTGTTGCTAAAATAAATTTTATATAGGCAGGAGGTTCTTCCATAATTTTAAGTAAAGCATTGAAAGCGTTTGTCGAAAGCATATGAACTTCGTCAATAATATATACTTTGTATTTACATTTTTCTGGCGTAAAAAGTGCGGCTTCCCTTATATCACGAATATCATCAACACCGTTATTGCTTGCAGCGTCTATTTCAATAATATCAGAAAGGGTTCCGCTATCAGCATCCTTACATACTTCACATTCAAGGCAAGGCTTACCATCGTGCATATTAAGACAGTTTATTGTCTTTGCAAAAATACGAGCGCAAGTTGTCTTACCAGTTCCTCTTGAACCAGTGAAGAGATAAGCGTGTGCGGTTTTTCCTGAAACAATCTGATTAGTCAAGGTGGTAGTGATATGAGGTTGTGAAACAACATCATCAAATGTCAGAGGACGCCATTTTCTGTATAGTGCCTTATACATTTTATCACTCCTTGCATAAAAAATCAATCCGACATATAGGCATGCAGGCGATCTGCGGCACATAGTACGTACTGCTTAATGCTGCTCGGTTCCCCGCCTGACATGTTTCACAGTGTTCTATTGCACAGGACCCGCACACCTATATCTCGGATTGAACAGGACCCAAATCCTATATCCTTTAATAGATTTTTATTATATCATATTATTTTTTATTAAGCAAGTACTTATTATAGATTTACACATAAAAATAACCTTGCTATTTAAATAAAAGAGATATATAATAAGTATATAAACATAATTAATATAGGTGAATATAATGACTAATTATAAAGCAAAAACTAATATTAATATTAAGAAATCAATTGCTTTAGTGATAACATCTATTCTTTTTACATATCTAATTAATAATAAGAAAAATGGCGTAAATCGCAGTAAAAAAAACAAAATACATACTTTTAAAAAATTCTATAGCTTTCTTAATGGTATTTGTTCATTGGTTTTCACTAAAAAGGCTGCTGCTGAGATAAAAATGGAACCTGATGATTTTGTAATTGAAAAATCGATTATAATAGATTTATAATGGAGTGACATCTTTGAAAAAATATCTCATGGAATATCGAAAATACATAATAGGTCTTATTGACAATAATCACGAAATGGATTTAGAAAGAATAATTTCTTATCATGAAAAACAAATCGATTTTTTTCAGCATGAGAGGTTAATACATCTAATTGTAACTGCTCTGTTTGCAGTCTTGTTTTTTGCTTCAGTTTTCATGGTAGTATTTATACAGAGTTTGGCAATAATATTATTGGCTGTTGTGTTATTAATTATGAATATTGCTTATATAAAGCATTATTATTTCCTGGAGAATGAAGTACAGAATCTATATAAGGATTTTAATAAACTTTTTGAAAAGCAATACGGAATAACATACAAACAACCCCAAAATTAATAGGAGATAATATGAAAAAATCATTATATAGATTTGTGTTAATTAATATTTGCATTGTGTCTGCATTTCTCATATTCTTGTCATACTATATGATAAAAACAGTGGATAATTCGTCAGTCAAAAATACGGTTAAATTTACATTTAATAATGTTGAAGCTAAAATTGATGCAAATAATAATGAATATAAAGGTATATTGGAGCAGGTCAGTGATGATAATGTTGCAAAGGCAAAATCACTATCACTTATGCTGAATAATAATTCTAATGCGTTTAATGATTCTGAAACTATTGAAGAAATGCGCGTAGCTTTGCAGGTTGAGGAAATTTTGATTACCAATAAAAACGGCGTTGTTATTGCAGGAACTGCTCCATATACAGGGCAGAATTTCAGCGACGATAAGTTTTTCAGGCAGTTTGTACCTGCATTAAATGATAAAAGCTTTGTAAAAGTTGTTAATACTTCTACTGATAATAACCTGACACTTCATACTGCAGTTTCCAGACTTGATCAGCAGGGTATAATTTATATTAGTTCGATACCTGATTCAATAAAAGATGCTGTCAGACTATCCGGTATTTCTACAACTGTTAACAATCAGTATTTTATGAAAAACGGTAAGCTTGCAATTATTAATAAAGAAAACTGGGAATACGTAAGTCATACCGATCCTATGAAATCAAGTATTGCCTGTCAAATTGATAAGAATAATTTTAAAAATCTTGATACAACTGGTCAGGGGAGTTTTAAGCAAAAAATCAATGATAAAACTATTTATAATTATTACCGTGAATATGATAATTATGTTCTGCTTGCACAAATTGATAGTAATGAAATATATTTAAGAAGAAATTTTACTACTGTTGGTGTGATTATTACATTGTTTTTGATTTCTCTGACATCTATGCTTTCAATCCGTAAGAAAATGATGGATATGAAAATTGATTAAAAAATAAAGAAAAATAAAGCTGTCATAGTTTTATGACAGCTATTATAATCTCTATTTAAGACATCTGAATTGTTCAGGTATATTTTCATTGACCATTTTATCAATGAACTTCATATCGTACCATTGTTTTGTAGAATGAATACCATGTTGCTTTGCAAGTTGCTCGTTATACATACTGTAAGGATAATTTCTGATATTCTTGTATCCTGCATCATAGTGAGTGATAATTGGTATACATTTTACTTCTTCAATACTGATCTTACCAGTTTTCCCTTCCTTTTTGACATTAAGATCAATAAGTCCGCCAACCATTGTGAGATTAAAACTTTGCGCAGATATAAAATTACCAAGGCTGTATGCAACAAATGCCTTGCCACCATCAGGCTTATCAAGATATTCCATAGTTTGAATTGTATGAGGCTGAGTACCAATAATTAGATCCGTGCCCCATTCAACAAACTTCTTTGCAAGTGACTTTTGTGCGTCAGTTACCTGATTGGTTGTTTCAACGCCCCAGTGGACGCTTACTACAACAACATCAGACATTGATCTTGCTTTTTTTATGAGCCTTTCCATTTCATCAACCTGTGAAGTATATACAAGCTTTGCTTCAGAACTCTCAGGGAGCTTCAAGCCGTTTGTATGCTCCATAAATCCAACGAATGAAAACTTTATGCCGTTTACTTCTTTAATTCTGATATCATCAACGTCAGCCTGATTTCTATAAGCACCATAACACAAAATATTCCTGCTTTTCCAGTAGTCAAGAGTTGCAAGCATTCCTTTTTCGCCCTTGTCAAGAATGTGATTATTACAGTGGCTTACAACATTAAAGCCCATGTCTATCATCTTGTCACCAAGCTGTGTTGGTGAATTGAACATTGGATAATTTGAAGGCGGGAACAAATCGTTTGCAATTGGAGTTTCCTGATTGAGCACAGCAATATCTGCTGGCTTAATTAGCTGTTCAACGTACTGATATGCATAATCAAAGTCATATGTACCGTCTTTTGCTCTTTGATGAGCCTGATTATAAATGCCGTCGTGGATAAGGTTATCACCTACAGCAACAATTCGTACAACAGAATCCTTCTTTGATTCTTCAGCTACATTTGAAGATGAAGAAGAATTATCAGAAGCAGAAGTATCTGTCTTTGAATCTTTTGTTTTGTTCTCACCACATCCAGCTAACAGAACAACCAATGATGTGAGAACTAAAAAAGCTTTTTTTATATGTTTCATATTTCACCTACTATTTTAATTTTTATAAGTATATCATAGAATAAGTAAAAAAATCAATAAAAGTAATTATTTTGTAATTTTGGTTGCTTGATTGTAATAATAAATATAAGGAGATATAAATGAGAGTACTTGTTGATGCTGATGGTTGTCCCGTTGTAAAAATAGCTATGGATATATGCAGGAAAAATAATATAAAAATGATTGTTATTTGTGATACTTCGCACGTTTTTAACTTAGAGGGTATACAGACAATTATGGTGGATAAAGGTGCTGACAGTGCAGATTTTCGTCTTGTAAACCTGATTGAAAGTGGTGATATAGTAATAACACAGGATTATGGACTTGCTGCAATGTGCCTTTCAAGAAAAGCAATTGTTTTAAATCAGAACGGTATGTTTTATAATAACTCAAATATTGATTCATTGTTACTTGCAAGACATACTGCAAAAAAAATACGTAATTCCGGTGGACGTATAAAAGGAAATTCCAAACGCACGAAGGAACAGGATAATGACTTTAAAAATGCATTGATATCATTGATAAATTAATAAATATTTATAGCACATCAATTAATATGTAATTGATGTGCTTTTTTTATCATAAAAAAGCTTGCTTTCGAATAAATTTTATAAAAAGGACGACTTGAACATATAGGAATTTTAAGCATACAAGCGTATATGTATGAATATAAATGTTTTAGCAGAGTAATGAAGAATCTTTTTTTACAGGAGGAAGCTATGGATTTCAAAGTTAATCGTGAAATTTTCTCTACAAAAGAGGTAGT
>JAEWZG010000067.1 GCA_023395435.1 Bacillota bacterium | reverse complement strand
GGCAAAGTGAACAGGCTATTACAACATTATTTAAGATTCTTATGGAAGAAATTGAACCTGATGAAGGTACTTTTAAATGGGGAGAAACCACATCACGTTCATACCTCCCGAATGATAACTCAGCATTTTTTGAAGGTGTTGACCTTTCAATCCTTGACTGGATGAGACAGTACACAAAGGATGAAACTGAAACTTACCTTAGAGGCTTCCTTGGAAGAATGCTTTTCTCAGGCGATGATATTTATAAGCCTGTAAATGTTCTTTCAGGAGGCGAAAAAGTGCGTTGTATGTTCTCAAGAATGATGCTTTATGGTTCAAACGTGCTTGTTCTTGACAGACCTACCGACCATCTTGACCTTGAATCAATTACTGCTGTTAACAATGGTTTGGAAAGCTTTAAGGGCAATGTTTTATTCATATCTCATGACTATGAAATTGTTCAGACAGTTGCAAACAGAATTATTGAAGTCACAGAAGATGGACTTATCGACAGACCAGGCACCTATGAAGAATACATGGAATTCAGGAAAACCACTGCACTTCCTAAGATTACTTTATAATTGACATCACGGCATATCAGTGCTATAATAAAGAAAATTTAACAGGGGAGCTTATAGTTAGGCTGAGAGGGAGCGAATGGACGCTTCGACCCATAACCTGATCTGGATAATGCCAGCGTAGGATAATATCTAAAGTGATATGCCACGAGGTTTGAAAAATCTCGTGGCTTTTTTGTTTTGGATAATCAGGTACCCCTAAAAAGGAGATAAAGAAAATGTCAAACACAAAAACAGAAAGACTTGTAGTGTCAGCATTGCTGATCGCTATGGCAACAATTCTATCTTTATTCAAGCCATTTGAGCTCCCATTCGGCGGCGGAATAACAATAGTAAGTATGCTGCCGATTGTACTTATCGCATATCGATACGGAACAAAATGGGGATTGTTCTCTGCATTAGTAGGAAGTATTCTTCAGATGCTTACCAGCTTTAAAACTGTATCTGCATTTTTTATGCCTGGCGATGAGCAAATGGTTATATGGAAAGCAATTCTTGTATGTCTGATAGACTATGTAATTGCTTACACAGCACTTGGCTTTGGTGGAATATTTAGAAACAAATGTAAAACACCATCAGCAGCACTTTGTATTGGTTCAATTGTAGCACTTTCATTAAGATATCTTGCTCACATTATTTCAGGATATATTTTCTTTGGAGTATGGGCAGAATGGTTCTTTAAGCAAAAGGGCTTTTACAGCATAGGTAAGACTATACTGGATACATTCAGTGGCAACAGTTTATCTATTGTATACTCAGTATTCTATAATGGATTGTTTATGATACCTGAAATAATTATTACTGCTATAGTTGCTTTGATTATTGGCAAGATTCCTCAGATAGTAAAAAAAGATGCATAACTCTCAATTTTAATGAATAAACAAAAAAGCAACCTTCGGGTTGTTTTTTATTTATAAAGAATGCAAAAACATTATCGTTGATTGACATAAATGTATGTTTTCTGTATAATGATATATTAAAGAGGTGAACAGATGAAAACAAACAAAAAAGATAGACATCAATTTACAATATTAATAGTTGGCTTAGTTGTAGCTTTTATTATAATAATTGTCACAGCATTTTTTATAGCAAAGGCAATCATAAATGATAAGTTCACAGGCGATGATAACCCTCAGAACGCTTCGGTGCCTGAGTACAGCCAGATTGAAAGCTCACAGCAGGATTCTTCTGTTACTGACAGCAGCAGTGAGGAAGATTCATCTGTTATTGATACTGATACAGGAAAACCAGCGGTTGATTATGTTAATTACACTACCCAGCAGTTAATTACTGAATGGGACAAGGTATATAAAAATGAAGGCTACAATGATGGTGGACTTGCTATCAGAAATGAAAAGCTATATCCTTATTTCTTTTTTATTGTTCCAGATGACGGCAGTGCAAATGTAATAGATGGTGCAGTTCAATCAATAGTTGTTACAGAAGGCGGATTGGTTACTGCGGATATAAAAGTCGGAATGACATATGCTGAAATCAAAGAAAAAGCAGGAGCAAAAATTCAGCCAGCAGACGGAAATTCTGAAAAGGAAAGCACACAGGCACTTATTACAGGAGATAACTACACAGTAACAATGATATTCAACGGAGCAGGTCAGAAGTCCTTCAGAGCAATAGTAAAAGCAAAATAAAATAATTAATGCCACCTTTTTAAGTGGCATTTTTTTATTCAATATTTTCGAGAAGAACTTTATCAACACTCCAATAGAATTTCTCCTCACCGATTTTATCATAAATTTCATATTGCTTAAGCTTTTCGAGTACATCATTCTGTACCCCACAAAAGACTATTTGGCAGTTCTTGCTTTCCTTTTCTTTGTAGAAATCATATAAACCCATGATAGCGGTCGCATCAATTAGAGGTACACCCCTCATTGAGAATATTATTTTATCACAGCCCTTGATTTTTTTAAGCTCACGTATCATCTTGTGAGCGTTTGCAAAAAACATTGGTCCCATTATATAAACAACTATAGTGTCATTATAATTTGATAAGTCGCTGTCAGTGCAGTCATTAAGACGTTTTGGCTCAACTTCTGAAGTCGCAACAGATATTTTGGAAATGTTGTATATGAATAAAATGAATGAGAAGATAACTCCACATACAATAGCGATTGTAAGATCAAACACAACTGTAGCAATCATTGTAACAAGATATTTTAGTATCGGGCCTTTAAGCTTTTTGCTGAAATAGTATTTTATATCTTTCCAGTCATTCATTCTCCATGCGGTCATAATAAGTACACCAGCAAGTGCCGAAAGAGGCAGATAAGCAATAACAGGTGAAAGCACAAACATACAGATTATAAGAAATACTGCGTGGAAGATACCAGTAAGTCTTGTCTGTCCACCAGATTTTATTGCAACACTTGTTCTTGCTATAGCAGCAGTTGCCGGAACTCCACCAAAGAACGGTATAAGCATATTTCCGATACCCTGGGATACAAGTTCACGGTCAGAATCAAACGGTTCTTTTTTCATTTTAGATGCACTTGAACCGCATAATAAACTTTCAATCATTCCAAGAATAGCAATTGCAAAAGCTGGTGAGAGGAATGAAATAAACTTATTCAAATTAAGCCCTGCAAAGCTAATTCTGTTGTCGAGGATAAGCTTTCGTGGTATAGCACCTACTGTTGATACATCAAGCTTCAAAATGAAAGTTATTAGAGTTGCAATAATTATAGCAAGGAGCGATGAAGGGAATTTTTCATTCCATTTCTTCGGCCATATTATCATTAAGAGTATTGCGCCAAGTCCAATAAGCATAACAGTTATATTTACATTAAAGCCATTTTTAAAGTATGAGGCACATTTTTCAATAATTTTTTCACCTTTTGAGGTTGTGCCGAAAAGATTATCTATCTGCCCGAGTGCAATAACAAGAGCGATGCCTGAGGTGAATCCTGTTATAACAGGTATAGGAATATATTCGACCAGTCTTCCGAGTCTTAACACTCCGCATATAAAAAGTATAGCTCCAGCGATAAGCGTTGTAATGAACATTCCTTGAATGCCGTATTTCGCAACAAGTGTAACAAGAATTGCTGCCATAGCGCCTGTCGGTCCAGATATCTGAAATGATGCCCCAGAAAAAGCACTGATAATTATTCCTGAAATTATTGCTGTTACAAGTCCCGCAGCAGCATCAGCCCCACTTGAGATGCCAAATGCAAGTGCGAGAGGGAGAGCCACCGCAGCAACAGTTATACCAGCCATTAAGTCTTTAGTCAGCCTTTTTCCGTTATAGCCTATGAATTCTTTTTTTAAATCCTTGAAGTATTTTTTTAACATTAAGATAAACAAACCCTCCTATAAATACTGAAAATTTGCAACAATTTTAATTATATTCCTCAAAATTTAGTTTTTCAAGGAAAATGGATATTTTTTTATGTATTTACCAAGACAGAGTGCAAGTGTAAAAACATTATAATGTATATTTACTATATTTTTCATACTTTTGAAGCCCGATAAACCTTGAAAAATCAAGGCACGACTAATGGTCGAGCAGTAATAGTAAAATATTGGCTTGATTTTTCAATAGAATTTGATATACTTAACAAGTACTATAATATTAAGGAGAAAAAGATATGGTTAAACCTTTAAGTGCAATGAAGTACTTTTTAGAAAACAAGAAAAAAGCTATGGTAGTCATAATTACATTGTTTTTTGCAGTATTCTGTATTTCATTTATCACAACAATAATAAATTCTATCTTTGCAAGTGCAAAGGATTCAAACATTGCGCCTCTGTCCAAATTTACCTTTATTGACCCGCCAAGAGGGCAGACATTTATGCCGAAAGATTCATTAGCTAAAATTAAAGAATATGATACAGTTGATAAAGTATATCCTATTATGGCAAATAACACATCAATAACAACTGTATTTGGTAACACATCAGCACCTGTTATATATTCAAATAACGAAACTGATCTAAACGAAATTTTTAAAAGATGCAATCTTAATATGAAAAAGGGAAGAATGCCGAAGGTTGATTCGTATGAAATCATCATGCATAGTTCAATGATGAAGAATAAGAAGCTTAAGGTCGGCGACAAGTTTGGTGATGAGGTCGATTCATCTGAATGGGTAACTGGTACATATACAATAGTCGGAGAATTTGACGGAGATTCTGTTGTAGCGCTCGGAACAAAAAACTATTATCTTGCATCACTTGAAAAACAGGGCGTGGACATAAAGAACTGTACTGTTTCTGCTCTGGCTTACCCAAAGAATGATGATATTGAAGCAATGAACAAGGATCTTGATTCTGTTGACAAGAAGACGGCTTTTATTACTTCAAAATCAACAGTCCTTAAGCATCTCGATGAGCAATTAGCAAGTATAAACAGCATAATGTCAATTGTAATTTTTGTAGTAACATTTGGTATGGCAGTATGCGTGGGAACATTAATATATAATTTTTATTCTGCAAGAAACAATGAGTTTGGAATACTCTATGCAATAGGCTATAACAAAAAGAATGTTAAAAGACTTATTTTTAAGGAGCTTATAATAATTTCAGTAATCGGCTGGGCGATAGGTTATGTATTCTCATTCTTATGCTTCCTGATTGTTGATAAGTTGCTGTTTGCACCACTTGGTCAAAAGATGCTTTTCTTCACATGGTCAGGATTAATATATACATTTATTGTTCCAGTTCTTGTATTCATATGTGCAGCATTTCCGATACTAAGAAGCCTTTCAAAGAAGGATCTTGTTGCTATAATTGAAAGGAGAGGATAATATGCTGGAAGCTAAAAACGTCAGCCTTGTTTATCCGGACGGTGACAAGGAAAAAGTAGTTCTTGATAATATAAGCCTAAAAATAAATGATGGCGAATCTGTTGTACTTGTAGGACCATCAGGCTCAGGAAAAAGCTCAATGATATATCTTCTATCAGCTCTTAAGAGGCCGACAAGCGGCGATATTATCTTTGACAATATCAACATTTCCGAAAAAAAGGATACCTCAGGCGAAAGATATGATAGCTTTGGCTTTATCTTTCAGCAACACTTTCTTATTCCATACATGAGTGTCCTTGAAAATGTATTAATTGCAATAAAAGACAGCGACACTATTGAAAAATCAAAGGAAATGCTTATAAAGCTTGGGCTTGAGGAACATCTCAATAAAAAGCCACACCAACTTTCCGGTGGTCAGCGACAGAGAGTTGCTATAGCAAGAGCACTTGTTAAAAAACCAAGAGTGCTATTTGCTGATGAGCCGACAGCCTCTCTTGACCACGAAACAGCCGTTGAGGTTATGTCTTTGATAAGAGAAATGAAGGATACCACGACGCTTATTATGGCAACTCACGATACAACTTTGCTTGAAGAAAGCGATAGAATTATTGTTGTAAATCACCATAAGCTTGAAGAAAAAATAAAAGCATAATAAAAAGTCTGCTCATTAAGAGCAGGCTTTTTATCTTGCTATTCTCTTGTCTTAAGGTTTTCAGCCATATTTATATTCATGACCTTCTCTGAAGGCTTAAAGAGCGAATTTTTTTGTTATATTACCTGTAATTTAAAACATAATAATTTTTGTTCAAATATGAATAGTTTATTTAATATTGACTTTATAATCTTTTTCTCACAATTTTAATAATATCATACCAAAATACAGAAAGTGCTGATATTCCAAGTGTAAATAAAAGTTGTATGGCGCTTAATGAAGAAAGCTTGAAAAAGCTGTTTAACGGTGAATATATTATCACACCAAGGCCCACTAAAACCATGATGCTTGCTATCCACATTACCTTGTCTTTCATGAGCTGCTTTAATGACTGATAAGCAAGGTCTTTGTCAGAACAGTTAACCTGTACTAAAAACAAATTTGAAGTCATTATTATTGCAAGCCCCATTGTTCTTGCAAGGGGAGCATTATCACAATTATTATCAAGGACAGCGAAATAAGTTCCGAATGATGCACCAAAAATTACAAGTCCCTGAATAATGCTTTTAAAAAGTAATTTAGTAGTAAGAAGCTTCTCATTAGGATTTCGAGGCTTTCTATCCATAATATCACGTTCAGCATGCTGACGCTCAAGAACAATTGAGCAGGTTGGGTCAATTATAAGCTCAAGCAGAACAATATGGAGAGGTAAAAGCAACAGCATAGTTGGGTTAATGCCAAGAGCTGGTGCAATGAGTGATGCCAAAGCAATAGGAATATGAATAGAGAATACATAACCAACTGCCTTTCGGATGTTGTCATAAATTCTACGTCCGTCTTTTACTGTTTCAACAATGGTTGTAAAATTGTCATCCAATAGGATAAGATCAGCAGCTTCGCGTGATACCTCACTTCCATGCTTACCCATAGCAATTCCAATATCAGCGTATTTAAGGGCAGGGGCATCGTTTACTCCGTCGCCGGTCATTGCGACAATCTCGCCATTTTCTTTGAATGCTTTTACTATTCTCATTTTATGCTCAGGAATTACTCTAGAAAAAATGCTAACATCTTTAACTTTTTCTCGGAGTTGTTCATCTGTCATTTCATTTATCATATCGCCTGTGATTATATTCTCACAGTTTTTCATACCGATTTTTTTAGCAATAGAAGAAGCTGTTATTCCGTTATCACCTGTAATCATTACAACGCGTATTCCAGCTTTGTTACATACAGATATATCGTTCTTTACGCTTTCACGTGGCGGATCAGCAAGCCCAATAAGTCCGCATAATGTCAATGTACAATCGGTGATATCTTTTGGTATATCATTTTCAGAATCGAGATTAGCTGTTGCAACAGCAATAACACGCAAGCCCTGTTCCGACATTTGAATTATTTTATCTTGAGCGTTTTTTCTTTCAGTTTCAAAAAGTGAGCAGATAGAAAGAATTTTTTCAGGTGAGCCTTTAGCAGCGATGATTATTTTATTTTCGTGCTTCCAAACGTGTCCCATTATTTTCAACTCATTAGTGAAGGCGTATTCATATAACAGCTTTCCACCGAAAAGATGTGACTTTTCAATACCAAGTTTTTCACAGTGATTAAGCATTGCCTTTTCCATTGGGTCATAAGCGTCAGTTTCACAGCCAAGCCCCATTATTTCACATAGGCAATCATTGTCACAATTCATAGCCCAAGTGTCCTGAACTGTCATTTGGTTCATAGTGATTGTGCCTGTCTTGTCGACGCAGAGTACGGAAACCGCGCCAAGCGTTTCAACGGATGGGAGCTTCCTTACAAGTGAATGCTTTTTCGCAAGTCTCCATGCACCCATTGATAAGAAGACAGTCAATATAACAGGAAATTCTTCAGGAATCATTGCCATTGCAAGTGTAATTCCAGAAAGTATACTTTCAATAATTTTTGCATCAAGTGCATGGTCGGAAATATTAATGAAAGTCACGATCCCGACAAGAATAAAAAGCACAGCTGCAATAATTGCGCAGGTTTTTATAAGTGCCTTTGTCTGTTGTTGGAGTGGGGTATCATTATTTGGTGCTGATGCAATGTTTTGACCAATTTTTCCATACTCTGTTGCGGAACCAATTTTGTCAACAAGAACAGTTGCTGTTCCTTGGGTTACTAAAGTTCCTGCATAGCAATAATCTTTCCGCCAGTATTCTTCTGACGGTTGTGAATTGTCGGTGCTCATTTTCCGTACACCTTCTGCCTCACCAGTAAGTGTGGACTCATCAATGATAATATCATTGCATTTTATGATAATTCCGTCAGCGGGAATTTTAACTCCCTCACGGATTATCATTAAATCTCCTGGGACAAGATTAACACTTACTATTTCAGTTTCTTTTCCGTCGCGAATAACAGTAATATGTGGAGCTGAAAGATCCTTTAATGCATGGAGTGTCTTGTCAGTCTTCCATTCCTGAATAACATCAATACTGATCATTCCCATAACAAATATTAGCATTATTGCACCGTCACGGGGTTCACCGAGAAAAAAATAAATAATTGCGGCAACAATAAGAAGCAAGAACATTGGTTCACAGATAATATGAAGGACCTTTTTTATAAAGCCTTCCTTTTTCTGTTTGCAAAGTTCATTTTTTCCGTATTGTTCCTGCAATTTTCTTGCTTCGTCAGAAGTCAGACCTGCCATTGTGTTTAGTTTTGTTGTCATATAAGTTACCTCCGTATCAGCTTTTCGGCTTGGCGTTTGATAGCTCTATGGCACTCCATATTAAGTCGAATATTCCATAAGGGTATAAAAAACACACCTATGGAACATACTACTGTCCCACAGATGTGAAATAAATCATATCTGCTGCCACTCGCTGGGTGGCCCGGCCCCACAAACCAGATCGTCACCTGGTTTATCGCCTGCTCAGTTTGTACTGTAGATTAAATGCAGTGCAAAGAGAATACTCATATAATAATATATGCAAAACTATTTGTCAAGGTGTGTAAAATTTTTTCGTGGTTTTATATGATTAAGTTGTTTATACTATATAATATCTTTTTATCCTCTGATTGTCCAATTTTATATATTTCAATATGATACCATATTAAATTATATAAGGCAACAATTACTTAAACAAAAAGTACAAAGCTGACGAATTATTTCGGTTATACTCAAAACATGTACATACATATAAATATATATATCGTCTTAAAAAAAGGAGGGTGTATATGTTTTCAAATCTTATAACTTTTGCACTTAACAATCTTCTGTATTTTGCACTATATCTTGAAAGCAACGGCGTATTCCCGAAGCCATTAGCAGCAAAGGAGGAGCTTGAGTATTTTGAAAAAATGGCAACAGGTGATTCAGATGCACGTAACAAGCTTATTGAACATAATCTTAGGCTTGTCGCACATATTATTAAAAAATATTACTCATATTCTAAGGAACAGGATGATCTTATTTCAATCGGAACCATTGGGCTTATAAAGGCAGTTTCCACTTTTGATTATTCAAAAGGAACACGCTTTGCAACATATGCAAGTAAGTGTATTGAAAATGAAATCCTTATGTACTTTCGAAGCCTTAAAAAGAGTGCTGGAGAAATACATTTTGAAGAATCCATTGATACCGACAAGGACGGCAATCAGCTAACACTAATGGACATTGTTGCTGATACAGGATGCATGGTTGAACAGGTTGATCTTATTATTAAGTCCGAGCAGTTATATAAATTCATTGATGAATGTCTTGATGAAAGGGAAGCAAAGATAATAAAGCTCCGATATGGGCTTTATGGCTATCACCCACTTACTCAAAGAGAAATAGCTGATAAGCTTAATATATCACGCTCATATGTTTCAAGAATTGAGAAAAAAGCACTTTGTATGCTTAAGAAAAAATATGATAAGACCCCGCTTTTAAGAGGATAATTTACTTCTGAGGAATAAAGGGAGAAAAATGTGCAATACTTACATTAGACATTACCATTTATAATAAATATTACAGGAGGTTTATAATGTCGAAGGTAAGCAGAGATAAAAAGAAAGAAAACAAAAAAGGCAATAACAGTAAGGATATCCCTCATAATATAAAAAAAGAGCCTCTCGGCCCGAATACAGATAGATAATATAAAAAAGCATTCACAAAACTTTTGTGAATGCTTATTTTTTAAAGCTAATGTGACATATTTCTGCATGAATCAAAAATAATTGCTGTCTATTTACATTTGTGGTATAATATGAAAAAACGCGGGAGTGATAATAATGCTTATTAGTGGAATAACAGAATATCGCGATGATGATTTTACCGGTGAAGAATTTGACGGATTCATTTTAAATGAGCATCATTTTGAAAACTGCAAATTCAGGTTTTCTAATTTTATTAATACAAAACTTAATGACTGTACATTCAGGAACTGCGATTTCTCTGGTTCAAGATTTAGTGAAGTGAGTGCAGTGAAGTGTGAGATTTCAAATTGTAATCTTGAGAATTCAAGTTTTCTGTCATCTGTGTTTGAAAACTGCAAGGCAGTAGGTTCAAATTTTTCAAACTCAAAGTTCCTTTCTTTTGAAATAAAGGGCGGAAATTTTTCTTACGCAAGCTTTAATGGTAGCAATCTCAAGTGTATGTATCTTTCTAATATTACATTTTCAAATGCAATATTCAGTGAGTGCAATCTTCAGAAAGCAAAATTTCGTCATTCGGATTTACATAATGCAATATTCCTTAATGCAGATCTTTCAGAAGCAGATCTTCGTGATGCAAGAGTTGATGGAGTGAATTTTAAAAATATCAATCTTAAAAAATGTATTGTTGATATATCTCAATCTATTTGCATTGCTGAATCATTTGGCTGTGTTGTAACAGAATAGTTTAGTCAATCTTTGCTACATGATCAAAAAGAGCATGATAATGCTTTGATACGATTTTATTCTTATGGCATTTGCCGAAGTACCACATTTTGAACTTACAGCTATCGGCTATCTGTGAGAATGTTGCATTGAGTTGATTTGTCTGAATAAGTTCATTATCTACATCAAGATAGTCTTTTAGCAATGATGGTGGCTCGTGAGTTATAATATAATCAACACTACTTTCATTATTTTTAAGGTTTTTTAATGCGTTGATAAGCTCCTCATCACTTGGAAGTTCCTGCTCCCAGAAGGTGTTATGTACTTTTCTTATGTGACGATCAGCACCCTGACCACCACCAAAAGCAAATATCTTTTTGCCTTCAATTTCAAATATACTACCACGGACGAGTTGCCTTAAATTGCCGGATATTGTTCTTACCTTTCCGCCGTTCCATTCTTCCTGTGGATAGTTGTATAATAAATCATAGTTTTCGTGACAGCCTTCAACAAAGAGGATATTATATTTCTTTTTACCGAGTTTTTTAAGAACTTTATTTTCCTTTTTTGTACCCGACCAAATAAATCCGAAATCTCCGCAAACAATAAGATAATCATTCTTTTTTATTTTTTTTATTTTTTTGTCTTTAAAGCGGTTGATATCACCGTGAAGGTCGCCAGTTACGTATATCATAGCGTTTCTCCTTATATAAAATGAAAACAATATATGCCGAAATTGTCTGTTTTTAATATTTTTAGTTATTATTAACCTTTGCAAAGCAGTCAATTATTTGGTATAATTTAATTAGTAGTTTATAATTATAATAATACATAAATGAGGTTTTGTCCATATGAGAAAATGTAGTTTTTTTCTTGCACTTTTAATGGTAATTGGTTTATTTATTCCTATAACGGCTGAAGGTGTTTCTTTCAGTCCGTCTCTTGATATATATTCTGAAGCGGTTTATATGGTTAATTTGAATTCAGGTGAAGTAGTTTATAAAAAGAATGAAAACAAATCGTTATATCCAGCCTCTTTAACTAAAATTATGACAGCGGTAATCCTTTTAGAACAATATAAGGATAAACCAGACGAACTTAAGAAAACTTTGGTTTCTGCTCCGTCGAGTGCTTTTGATGATTTTGCAGGACAGAATGTTTCAACAGCTGATATAAGAATTGGCGAAAAGGTAAGCTATGAAGATTTATTGTATGCTTTACTTCTTCCGTCTGCATGTGAGGCAGCAAACATTA
>JAEWZG010000103.1 GCA_023395435.1 Bacillota bacterium | reverse complement strand
TAGACTTCTTGACTATGATGTTTGTATAATGTCGGCATCATGTAAAATAAAGAATTTCAATGCCGCTATCTCAATAAAATCTGAAAAACCAACTCAGGTTATAATCCTTCCCATGACACTTTTTAATGCACTTGATGAAACCAATATTGCAGTAAAGGACTTTGCGCTTGAGCATATGTCCGCAAGCTTTTCAGAAGTGATGTGGGTTTTTGAGCAATATGTTTTTGGCTCGGCAGCCAAAAGGCTTGCCTGTTTTTTAAGAGAGCACTCTTCACTTGAGGGAACAGATATACTTGAACTTACACATGAATTCATAGCAAACGACATCGGCACGGCAAGAGAAGTCGTAACAAGACTACTCAAGCATTTTGCGTTAGATGGTATAGTATCTCTTGCAAGGGGAAGTATAAAAATTGAAAACAGGAAGAAGCTTGATAGCTTTTGCAGTTAAGTGATTTTGTCACAGAACTTTCCAATTATATTGTATATAATAGCATCAGGAGGTCAGAAAAATGAGAGATGTCATTGTAATCGGCAAAGGTCCGGCTGGAATTTCGGCTGCTATTTATCTTAAAAGAGCGGGAATAGATGTAATTGTTATAGGGAAAGACTTAGGTGCTCTTGAAAAAAGTGAAAAGATTGATAATTTTTATGGCCTTGATGAACCTCTTTCTGGAAAAGAGATTGTTGAAAAAGGAATTGCTCAGGCAGAAAGCTTTGGAGTTGAAGTTGAAACAGACGAAGTTACTTCAATCACAAAGGAAGAAAACTTCATTGTTAGTGCTGTAGGCAAAACATATGAGTCAAAAGCAGTACTTATTTCAACTGGTAAATCAAGAACAAGTATTGATATAAAAGGCTTTGAAGAATTCAAAGGTAAGGGAATTTCCTTCTGTGCTGTATGTGATGGATTTTTTTATCGAAACAAAAAAATTGCTGTTATCGGTAACGGTGATTATGCAATGAATGAGATTAATGAGCTTCGTAATTTTACAAAAGATATAATTCTATTCACAAACGATAAGAAGCTAACAACTGAGCATCTTCCACAGGGAGTTCCAATATGTACTGATAAAATCACAGAGTTTTACGGTGATGATAAAATAAAAGGTATTACTGCTGGAAATACTAATTATGATGTCGACGGAGTATTTGTTGCAATGGGAACAGCTTCAGCTTCTGATTTTGCTATGAAGATGGGTGTCTTTACCGAAAATCAGAATATTATTGTTGATGAAAACTATATGACAAATATTGAAGGGCTATATTCTGCAGGTGACGCAATCGGTGGGTTCCTTCAGATAGCAAAGGCGGTTTCCGATGGAGCACACGCATCAAGAAGTATAATTAAATACATTAAAAATAAAAATAAGGAGAAGATATTATGGCAATGAACATAACAAATGAAAATTTTGAAAAAGAAGTAATGAAGTCTGATTTACCAGTTTTGGTTGACTTCTGGGCACCATGGTGTGGCCCTTGCAGAATGGTAGGACCAATTGTTGAAGAGGTTGCGCAGGAACTTGAGGGCAAAGCGAAAATATGCAAGGTTAATGTTGATGAAGAACCTGATCTTGCTTCACAGTTCAAGGTAATGAGCATCCCGACACTTGCTGTAATAAGAGATGGTAAGATTGAAAAGATTGAAGTCGGAGCAAAAAACAAAGAATCAATTAAGACAATGCTTGGATTTTAAATTTTAACTCCCTGTAAGATTTTCAGGGAGTTTTTTGTTTATTATTACTAAAAAAATGTAATCGGTTACAAATAAATTAATATTTAATTGACATAAATTTTTATTTAGGATAATATTTATGTATATAAAACTGGAAAAGAGGACGAGTATGAAGAAATTTCTATCATTATTTTTGGCATTCTGTATGTTGCTTCTCGTTGCTTGTAAGGACGAACCAAAGAAGACTACAAGCTCTGTAGACAATAAAAAAGAAGAAAAGCCAAAAATTACAGAACTTATTATTGATGGCGATTTTGCTGATGGCAGTGCATTAAAATGGAGCAAATATCTTAATGGAGGAGAATGCAGTGTTTCAGCATCTAATAAGGAAATGAATATTGGTATTGCGAGTACCGGTTCTGTTGAACACGGAGTACAAATTTATCAGGATACATATCAGATCAATCAGGGCTGTAAGTACAGAATTTCCTTTGATGCAAAGTCAACTGTCAACAGAGCTATTGAAGTAAGACTTCAGATAAACGGTGGAGATTACCACGCTTATGCTAAGATCGATGCAAATCTAACACCTGAAATGAAAAATTATTCCCTTGATTTTGATATGATAGAAAACACTGACCCTGCACCTCGTTTTGCTCTGAATCTCGGTCAACCGAAAAATTCAAAAGCAACTTTAGGTCCGCACACAATAACTTTCGATAATATTTCAATCAAGCTTCTTGACGAGAGCAAAAAGGTTGAGCTCCCGCCAAACCCAAACCTTCGTGATATAAATGTCAATCAGATAGGTTATCTTCCTAAAGCAAAGAAGATTGCAGTTTTCAGGGGTAAAATGAAGGATAAAGAATTCCAGGTAATAAATGCTGAAACAAAAAAGGAAGTTTATAAAGGCAAAATCAGCAAGAGCTTTAAGAACGAAACCTCAGACGAAACAAACTGGTACGGTGATTTTTCAAAGGTAACAAAACCAGGAAAATATTATGTCAAGACAAAAAGCCTTGGCAAATCATATGAATTTGAGATAGGTAATGATATTTATTCAGCTACTTCAAAAGATGTGCTGAAAATGCTATATATGCAGAGATGCGGAACTGATCTTGATGCAAAATATGCAGGTGATTTTGCTCACAAGGCTTGTCATACTTCAAAAGCAAAAATTTATGGAACAAATGAATATATTGATGTTTCAGGTGGCTGGCATGATGCTGGTGACTATGGAAGATATGTTGTTCCTGGTGCGAAAGCAGTAGCTGATATTATGCTTGCTTATCAGTTTAATTCTTCTGCTTTTGGTGATGATTTAGGAATCCCTGAAAGCGGAAACGGAGTCCCTGATATTCTTGATGAGGCTCGCTATGAACTTAACTGGATGCTTAAAATGCAGAACCAGTCAACTGGTGGAGTTTATCATAAGGTAACATGCGCTGACTTCCCTGGAACTGTTATGCCTGAAAATGAAAAAGAACAGCTTATTGTATGCAAGGTATCAGATGCGGCTACTGCTGATTTTGCAGCTTCAATGGCTCTTGCATATGAAACATACAAGAATATAGAACCTGCATTTGCTGAAAAATGCCTTGCAGCTTCAAAAAAGGCATGGGAGTATGTTGGATATAGAAAACAGCTTGTTGCCTTTAGCAATCCAACTGATATCAAGACAGGAGAATACGGTGACGGAAATCTTGTAGATGAAATGATGTGGGCTGATGCTCAGTTGTTCAAGGTAACGGGCGATGCTAAGTACCTCAATCATTTCAAGGAAATATACAATTACGGTTATATCGGACTTGGATGGGCTGATGTTGGCGGATATGGACAGTATGCAATTCTTTCAACAGACAAGTCAAAGGTCGGTGAAGATTTTTATAAGAGAGTTAAGTCCGCTTTTGAAGAAAACGCAGGCTTTATTATAAGGAATATAAGTAATGACGGATATAAAGTTTCAATAGGCGAACAGTATCCATGGGGAAGTAACATGGTTGCCGCAAATGATGCGATGTTCCTCATAATGGCTAATAAGATTAATGCTAATAGCAAATATATTGACAATGCACTAAATGATATTAATTATATTTTCGGAACAAATCCGATGTCTACTTCATATGTAACAGGTGTTGGCGATGTTTCACCAACAGGGACTCACCACAGACCGTCACAGTTCTTAAAAAAGCCAATGAAGGGTATGCTTGTCGGTGGTCCTGACAGTGCACTCGAAGATCCATATGCAAAGGTAGTACTCAGAGATACACCACCAGCAAAATGTTATGTAGATGATGAAAAGAGTTATTCTTGCAACGAAATAACTATCTATTGGAACTCTCCTCTTATTTTCGCGCTTGCAAACGCAAAATAATAAAAAATAAAACAAACAATAAAAAACAACGTCACAAAAGTGGCGTTGTTTTTTATTATGTAAAATGACAAAGAAGAAATCTTAATAAGTTAAGCGCTTTGCTCGCCCATTATGAATTTTTCTATGACGTGTGCAATACCGTCATTATCATTTGACAATGTAATATAGTTACTTGCTGCTTTTACGGCTGGCTGTGCATTTTCCATAGCAACACCAAGACCGGCATATTCAATCATCGATACATCGTTAAAGCCATCACCACAGGCAATCATCTCGTCTTTTTTAAGGCCAAGATAGTCAAGAAGCTTTCCAAGTGAATATGCTTTATCAATGTTCTTTGGCATAATTTCAAGGAAGAATGGCTCAGAGCGAAAAGCATTGAATCTGTTTCCGAGACGTTCGCAAACTTTTGGTTCTATTTTTTCTAAATATTTTCCGTCTCCGAGCATAAGAAATTTTGGTACGTCATGGTTAATATATTTAATAAGGCTTTCAACAGTCTTGCACTTAACTTTGTTTATCTTACATTCAATTTCTAAAAATTCATCTGAGTTTTCGCATATAATACTATTATCGGAATATGTAAGAATGTTGACGCCGAATTCTTTTGACAGATTATATATTTCAGAAACATCTGATTGAGGAATTACCTTTTCATAGATCACTTCGCCTGTTTTGCAGTTTGTAATTCTTCCACCATTAAATGAGAGAATATACCCGCCAAACTTGTCAAGCCCGATTTCTTTTGCTACAGGCATTACTCCGCAGGTCGGTCTGCCAGAAGCTAAAACAACTGTTACACCATGATTTATTGCAGTTGTAATGGCTTTTTTTGTTTTAAGCGAAACTTCTTTTTTTGAATTGTTAAGTGTTCCGTCAATGTCAAGAACAAGAACCTTAAATTTCATAATAACCTCTCTAAATATTAATCTATTTAAATTATAACATTCTTATTGATATTGCACAAGTACCTAAAATCATTTTTGGTGATAAAGACAAAACAATACAAAGAAATATCGTATATTTTGGTGAAATTATTTTTAACATATAATAATGTGCAAATTCTAAATATTAATTTTAAAGTTATTAATAGTGAATAAAAAATTCCAACATATCAATACTAAAATAAATTGCATTTTTGAGATATACAGGTTCGCATAAAATATAAAAATTAACTTGTTTTTATAAATTATATTTCCATAAAAGGCAGAAATTTTATTGAGCGTTTCAGACTGCTTGTTTTAGTAATGTTGACGTCTTTCTCTTTAATATGCAAAGAAAATAATACTTGTTTTGGGATTGATATTTACTTTTGAGGTGCAGATATTAATACAGGACAAACAACAAAAAAGGAGGATTATAATGAGAAAGATTGTTCGCACATTTTCAGCATTTATAATTTTAGCGATAGTTTTAGTAAGTGCACTTACAGGATACTATATTTATTATCTGCCAGATAGCTATTATGTTAGTAATGATAGTAACCTCGAATTATCATGTTCTTTTGATATCAAGGCAACGGGAAATAAAGTTTCGCCCGCAAGCTTTGGCGATAAAGGAGTAATGGACTCAAAAGTCACGTTGAAATTATTCGGGATTGTTCCGATAAAAGAAGTAAGTGTAAAAAAGGTTGACGCACCTCTTGTTGTTCCTGGAGGAAATCCATTTGGAATTAAGCTCATTACTGAAGGTGTAATGGTAATTGGATTATCAGATGTTGATTGTTGTGAAGGGAATATCAGTCCAGCACAAATAAGTGGAATAAAAACTGGCGATATTATTGTATCAATTAATGGTAACAAAATTACTTCAAAGGAATCAATAGCCGATGCTGTTATGAGAAGCCAGGGCGAAAAGCTTATTATAAATGTTAAACGAAATTCAAAGCTTCTTACTTTTGAAGTTGTGCCAAAATACTCACTTTCAGATTCTTGTTATAAAAGTGGTATGTGGGTTCGTGACAGCTCAGCTGGAATAGGAACAATTACTTTCTATGATCCGAGCACAAAAATGTTTGGTGGACTCGGACATCCTGTCTGTGATGTTGATACTGGTGAAATTCTGCCACTTCATTCAGGTGAGGTAGTGCCAGTGACAATTAATGGACTCAACAAAGGTAAATCAGGTCAACCTGGTGAGCTCGTGGGTTCATTCGTTTCATCTTTCTCAATGGGAAGTTTGCTTCTGAATAATCAGTCTGGCTTATTCGGTGAGCTTGATTCACCTCCAAATAAGTCATATCCTTTGCCGATTGCTTATAAGCAGGAAGTAAAAAAAGGTAAAGCTACTATTCTTACTACTTTAAAAGGAAACACACCAAAGGAGTATGAAATTGAAATAGAGAAGATCGATTTTAAAGGTAATGAACTATCTAAAAATATGATAATTAAAATTACTGATACGGAACTTCTTGACCAGGCAGGCGGTATACTTCAGGGCATGAGTGGAAGCCCAATAATTCAGAATGGTAAGATTGTTGGTGCTGTAACACATGTTTTTGTAAATGATCCGACAAGAGGATATGGAATTTTTTCTGAAACAATGTATAATTACACGCGAATGATTTCAGATAACGCTGCATAATATGTTAAAAATGTTATATTTTTAGCACATATTAACAATTAACAAATATTAATATTATAATAATCATAGAAATTTTGTATTAGGTATTGATGTTTTATGAACGAAAATATATAATATATTAATATGGGCATATATATATAAGGGAAAGTGTCGGAAATTAATAGGAAAAAAATGTAAAATTATTAAAAAACCTATTGATATTTCTAATTATTTATGGTAATATATGGAAGTAAACTAACATCGGAGGGATAAAAATGACAAATAAAATTAAGGTACTGATAGGTGACGATACTGCAGAGTATGGGATATCCTGTGCAAATTCATTAAGAACAATGGGATTTTTTGTTGTGGCTCGACCAAAGGACGGACTTGCTTTATTTGACGCAATCAAGAATGAAATGCCAGATGTTGTCATTGTTGATGCAATAATGCCAAATCTCGATGCAATTGAGCTTATGAAAAAAATTCAAGTGAGCATTTTTAAGAAGCCATTATTTATAGTGGTTAGCACATATGACAATCCTTTTATTGAAAAACAGGTTATGGATTGTGGTGCATCATATTTTATGCTCCGACCATTTGAGCCAAAGGTTCTTGCTGATAGAATTTTTGCCCTTACAGGTAAAGAAGAAGAATCAGACCATGGTATCAACTTCCAGAAAAATTCACAGGCAACTAATCTTGAAGTTATTGTAACAGATATTATTCATCAAATTGGAGTTCCAGCACATATCAAGGGTTATCATTATCTGAGAGAAGCAATTATTCAGTCTGTTTATGATGCAAGCAAACTTGAAAGTGTCACAAAAGTATTATACCCTTCTGTTGCAAAGAAATTTATGACAACATCATCAAGGGTTGAAAGAGCAATTCGCCATGCGATTGAAATTGCTTGGGACAGAGGAAATCTTGATACGCTGAATTCCTTCTTCGGTTATACAATTAATACTGGAAAAGGAAAACCTACAAACAGTGAATTTGTTGCTTTGATTACCGATAAAATCCGATTGAAATATAAAGGCTTATTGATGGCATAAAGTAAAAATCCTTATACTGTATAGTATAAGGATTTTTTATTAATCATTATTTATTGCTTGAAGAATTTCTCCTACTATTGCAACATGATAATCGTTATTTGCATAGTTTGAAAGCAGACTTTTATCAATAAAACAATCAGGATCAAGTGACTGTGCATAAAGCTTTTTGCAAACTAATACTGTTTTAGCCTGCTGAAAGGAAACAGCCTTGTCAATTTCAAAAGGAATAAGCCCAGTGTTAGCAACCTTATCAACACTTCTTCCTGAATTTGCTCCGCAATATTTTAGTATTCCCTTATCCTTTTCATCAAAGAAGCTTATAGTAAATTTATCGTTTTTCTTTAAAAATTCCATGGTGTATCTTTGAGGTCTGATAACAATAGTGGCAACATTCTTATTCCACATAATTCCCAATCCGCCCCAGGATGCTGTCATAGTGTTAAAACTGTCCTTGTCACCTGATGTTATAAGACACCAGTCACTTCCGATACTTCTGAATGGATTAATATCAGTTTGTAAAAGGTCGATTTCTTTAAAAGCCATAAGTACTCCTCCCGTTTGCAAAACTTACTAATACTTATTATATACTAATTTTGTCAAAAAAGATACTGTTTATTTTATTAAAATATTTTTAAACACTTATTGATAGTTATATTAAAATGATTTATAATTTAAGTGGGAATAATAAGGAAAAAATATAAAGGATGAATATATATGGAAGTTATTAATAAAGCAGCTGCCCCAAAGGTCAGCGGAACCTTACGCAAATTTGCACTTAGAGTTCCTGAAGTTATTTTCGGTTGCAGTGGAATAATAATTTTCGGGAAAAGAATTAAATCAATAGTTTTTTCAACTGATGTTAGCATTATTAGAAATGTAAATGCTGACGCCGTAATTGCTGTATATCCTTTTACCCCACAGCCGATTATTACGCAGGCATTAATGCAGGCTGCTGATATTCCTGTTTTCGCTGGGGTAGGTGGTGGACTTACGCAAGGTGTTAGAGTATATAACCTTGCGCTCCACGCTGAATTTCAGGGAGCAATGGGTGTTGTTGTAAATGCTCCTACTTCAAATGAAGTAATTAAGACAGTTTCTGAAGCTATTGATATTCCTGTGATTGTTACTATAGTAAATGATAATGATGATATTGATGCAAGAATTGAAGCTGGTGCAACAATATTTAACGTTTCTGCCGCTAGCAATACTCCAAAGATAGTCAGAAAAATAAGGGAGAGATACCCTGACTTCCCTATAATAGCAACAGGTGGCCCTACTGACGAGTCAATTAAGCAAACTATACAGGCGGGAGCGAATGCAATATCATGGACTCCGCCGTCAAGCGCTGAGGTTTTTAAGGATATAATGAGCGCTTATAGAGAAAATAAGCCACATCCATAATATAAATTACAATTAAAAGGGAGGACATTTATGAATAAAGCACTTTTAGTCATTGACGTTCAAAAAGATTATCTTGGAAATAAACGCGATAAGGAAAGGTTTTGTTTTGAAAACCCCGAAAAACTAATTCAGAATATTAATAATACTATTGCAGAGTATTCAGAAAAAGGCTGGTATATAATTTATATTGCTGAAATTCTTCCTAATCTCTTTTTAAACAGAATTATTTTCGGGTTTTCTATAAGAGGCACGGAAGGTGCGAAGTTTGTAGATAATCTCAATATCGTTTCGGATTATTATTATGAGAAACAGCTAGGCAATTCTTTTACTAATAAAAATCTTTGTAGATTTATCAAAGATAAAAAAATAGATGAGATAGTCCTTTGTGGTATCGATGAAGCAAGCTGTGTAGGTGCAACTGCAAAAGGTGGACTAAAATTGTCGCTTAACGTGAGTTTTATTAAAAATTCTATTGGTACAACTAATCAGGAAAAAGCGAAAAGCCAACGAGATAAGCTGAAAAAACGTGGGGTAAAGTATATTTGATTTCTTTATTAAATTAATGTAGTATGTATGGAGGTAATAAAATGAAAACAGCACTTATCGCAATAGGGCTTTGCGTTTTCGCAGCAATATTTTGCGCAATAATCGCTTTTGTATTGTTAAAGTCAAATAAAAAGAAATAATAAGAATGAAATATAATCATAAGAATCTATGAATTATTCATTAGATTCTTATTTTTATGCATAATTTAATGCATAAAGCGTATTTTTATACAATATTAGGCTATAATAAATGAATATTATAAAAAAAATATGCAAAAAGTATTGACAATAGTGAATAAGGGTGTATAATATAAGCAATCATTAATTTTACAAATAGGAGGAAGCAAAAATGGCAAAGGAAATTAAAAAAGTAGTTCTTGCATATTCTGGAGGATTAGATACATCAATCATTATTCCTTGGTTAAAAGAAAATTATAATAACTGTGAAGTTATAGCTGTATCTGGTGACGTTGGACAGGGTACTGAGCTTGAAGGACTTGAAGAAAAAGCAATCAAAACGGGTGCTTCAAAATTATATATAGAAGACCTCAATAAGGAATTTGTTGATGAATTTGTTTTCCCAACAGTTAAAGCAGGTGCAGTATATGAAAACAGATACCTTCTTGGAACATCATTTGCACGTCCTATTATCGCAAAGAGAATTGTTGAAATTGCTCTTATGGAAGGCGCAGATGCAATCTGCCACGGATGCACAGGTAAGGGAAATGACCAGGTTAGATTTGAACTTACAATAAAAGCTTTTGCTCCTGATATGCAGATTATTGCTCCTTGGAGAATCTGGAACCTTAAATCTCGTGATGATGAAATTGATTATGCAGAAGCTCACAATATTCCTCTTAAGATAAATAGAGAAACAAACTATTCTAAAGATAAAAACCTATGGCACCTTTCACACGAAGGATTGGATCTTGAAGATCCAGCAAACGAGCCACAGTACAATAAACCAGGTTTCCTTGAGCTTGGTGTATCACCTGAAATGGCTCCTGACAAAGCAACATATGTAACAATTCACTTTGAAAAAGGTGTTCCTACAGCTATCGACGGAGTTAATATGGATGGCGTTTCACTCATTAAAAAGCTAAACGAGCTTGGTGGAGCAAATGGTATCGGATTATCTGATATTGTTGAAAACCGTCTTGTTGGTATGAAATCGCGTGGTGTTTATGAAACTCCTGGCGGAACAATCCTTTATCACGCTCACGAGGTACTTGAAACAATCTGTCTTGACAAGATGACACAGCGTATGAAGCAGAAATTATCAATTGATTTTGCTGATCTTGTTTATAACGGACAGTGGTACACACCAGTACGTGAGGCTCTTTCAGCTTTCGTTGATAAGACACAGGAAACTGTTACAGGTAACGTTAAACTCAAGCTTTATAAGGGTAACATTATCAATGCAGGTGTTACTTCTCCATACACACTTTATGATGAAGAAGTTGCTACATTTGATGAAGATAATGTTTATGACCAGAAGGACAGCGCAGGCTTTATCAATCTCTTTGGTCTTCCAATCAAAGTTAAAGCAAAGCTTGATGCAAAGCGTAGCAAATAATCAAAATATCAGGGGCGGACATTGTTCGCCCTATCGTGATATAAAGAGATATTAAATAATTAATAAAGGTGAGTGCATTGTGGCTGTAAAGTTTGGAATAATCGGATGTGGAAATATTTCAAAGAAATTTGCTGATGCTGTAAATCAGTCTGAAAATGCAAGTCTAGTTGCTGTTGCTGCATCAGATAAAAACAGAGCGGAAGCTTTTGCTAAGCAATTTGACGTTCAGACAGCTTTCGGGAGTTATGACGAGATTATTACTGACAACAGTGTTGATATAATTTATATCGGATTGACAAACAATTTACACTATGAAATATCAAAGAAATGCATTACTAACGGAAAGAATGTACTTTGTGAAAAGCCATTGACACTTACCTATGAAGAAACTAAAGAGCTTTGCGAGCTTGCAAAAAAGCACAATGTTCTTTTTATGGAAGCAATGTGGACACGATGCCTTCCATCTTATCAAAAAGCAAAAAGCTGGGTAAAGGACGGAAAAATCGGCAGGGTTTCACTTATTGAGGCTGACTTCTGCATAAAGATTGATTTTGATGAAAACCACAGAGTTTTTAATAATGAACTCGGTGGTGGTGCATTATATGACTTAGGGGTTTATCCGATTGCTTTTGTACCAGGAATTCTTGACAAGAAGCCGATTGATGTGAAAAGCACAGGGTTTATTGGTAAAACTGGTGTTGACGAATATTCAGTAATAACAATGAAGTTTGATGACGGAGAAATTGGAGTATTAAAGTCAGCTACCACAATAAAAAAACCTATCGAAGCAAGAATATATGGTGAGAATGGATATATAGTTTTAGATAATTTCAACTCGTCAAGGAATTGTCACTTATTTGATAGCAACGACAAGCTTCTTGAAAGTTTTCACGATGAGATTGAAAACGGATTTGTTCATGAAGTAAATCACGTCGTTGAAATGTTCTCGACTGGGAAAAATGAAAGCTGGTTGTTCCCGTATGAAGATTCAGTTTATAGTGCAAAGCTTATTTCAGATTGCTTGAAAGAATGGAAATCATAAAGGAGAATTAATATGGCAAAAATGTGGGCAGGACGATTTTCAAAAGAGGTTGATGAAAAGGT